>NZ_JBJZOG010000038.1:0-62427 GCF_047200535.1 Micromonospora mangrovicola
CCCGGTCACCGGTCTACTGCGCGAACGCCTGGAACTCGGCGATCCGCACGTTGTCCGCCTGCGGGCTGGCGGTGGCGCAGTCGGTCGCGGCACGCGGGTCGGCGTCCTGCTCACCGGCGTAGTCGGGCGCGCCGGTGCACTGGTTGGTGACCACCTCGACCCGCAGGTGGGTCGCCCTGGTCCGGGGGATGTCGAACGACCGCATGATCAGCTCCGGGGCCCGTGGCCGGGGCGCCACGGACGGGAAGGCGTCCGCCGGGCTGGTGTAGACGAGCCGGAAGTCCGCCGCGTCGGCGCAGTCGACGCCGTCCTTCGCCTCGCAGGCGAGGACCCGGAACTGCCGCAGCGCGGAGAACCGGCTCTGCGTCCCGGTGTCCGGGTCGCCGGCCACCGGTGGGCGGAGCATGGCGCTGACCTGCACCCGGCGGATCTGCTGGGCACCGCCGGCCAGGTCGACGGTGACCTGCCGGCCGGCGACCGGGCTGCCCAGCGAGGCCCAGTTGGTGGCCTCGTCGTCGTCGGCGATCCGGGCCAGGTTGATCCCGTCCCCGCTGACCGTCGCGCCGGCGACGGTGGAGGCGAGGTTGGGGTGGACCTGGACCGGCAGGTCCCGCACCTGGCCGGCCTTGACGGTGACCGGGCCGACCCGGACGTGGCCGTGTCCCGGCGCGCGGACGACGAACTCGTACGTGCCGGGCACCAGGCGGACCTGGTCGGTGAGCGGGTTGGCCGGGTCGGTGTCGGCGACCGGCACCGCGCGGGCCTGGTAGGGGCCCACGAACAGCTGCGCCCCGGGCACCACCACGTCGTCGTCGACCGGCCGGAAGGTCAGCGTCGCCTCGTCCGCGTACGGGGAGGTGAAGCCCGGCGTCGGGTCGGTGTCGCCGTTTCCGGCGCTGGCCGCGTCCTCGCCCAGGCCGCGGGCGGCGAAGGCGTTCCAGAGCAGGTCCTGGTCGGCCCCGCCGAAGCGGATCAGGTCGGCGGCGAGCATCGCGTCCCGGGCGTCGACCATGCTCACCCGGCTGTTCGCCATCAGCAGGAACGAGTCGAAGACCAGTTGGATCCAGCGCCGGTTGCCGGGGCAGGCGGTCACCGGCGTCGCGCCGGTGGCGCAGGACCGCTGCAGGGCCGCGTCACCGGCGCCGTACCGGCGCATCATGGCCGCCCGGATGTCGGTGTTGGTGGCGCTCCACACCTCGCCGGAGGCGTGCACCTGCAGGCCGACGAAGTCGTAGTCGATCGCGCTGTAGTTGAGCGGGCTGTCGCTCATGTTGTAGTTGCGGATGCCCGCGTCCGGGTCTCCGGTGGCGTACTCGCCGACGGTGAAGCCGCGCCGGCCCGGCGCCGCGTACCCGTGTTCGTAGAGGTACTCCATGGCGAGCTGGTCCGACCAGCTCTCGCTCATCCCCTGCGGGGAGCTGACCCCGGCGTTCGGGCCGGCGATCATGCGGTTGGTGACCGCGTGGCCGTACTCGTGGGCGATGACCGACATGTCGAAGTCACCGTCCACGCAGGGCGCGTAGAACGAGCCGGCGATCGGCTGCCACAGGTACATGTTGGTGGTCGGCGGGAGCCCGTCCGGCGGGGTGATCTGGTTGGCGTTGTCCCGGGCGGCGAAGCCCGGCGGGCCGCCACTGACCCCGCCGGCCTGGGCGTTGCCCTGCTCGGGGTCGTCGCCGAGCCCGCCGCGGCCGAGGTTGTCCCGCTGCAGGTTCCAGGTGGCCTCGGTGAAGCCCAGGTGGTACGTCCAGTCGTGCATCCGGTTGTGCATCGCGAACAGGTTCGCCCGGGCCGCGTCGATGTCGTTGGCCTGCGGCGAGGTGAAGGTGTCCGGGCTGCACCGCTGCTCGTACCACTGGTTCGCCCACGGGTACGCGTAGGTCCGGTCGGCGCGCGGCGTGGCGGTCTCGGTGCCCACGCTGCGCGGGTCGTTGCTGTACCAGTTCTGCACCCCGAGCGCGTTGTTGCCGTTGGTCGTGCTCGTGGCCGCGCCGGTGGCCGGGTCCACGTCCCAGGCCGGTGAGCCGGGCACGCCCACCACCTCGGCGCAGCCGGCCGTCGGGCCGGCGCACCAGCGCACCCGGGTGTCGGCCGACGAGTGGTCGGTCGACGGCGAGTTCGGGAAGACCTCCCAGGACGGGTTGTCGGCGTCGTGGTCGACCAGGTTCTCGCGGACCAGCACGGCGCCGTCCCGGGCGTCCACGTAGCTGGCGTAGGCCGCCGGGTCCGCGCCGGAGACGTCCACACCGAGTACCACCTCGTACGCGGCGCGCGGGCCCCGGTCGGCGGTCGGCACCGCGACCAGCGAGGTGCGCAGGACGGTCGGGTCGGTCAGGCCGGCGTCGGCGGCCGCGGCGCGCCGGGCCTGCTCGGCGGTGATGGTGGCGGGCGCCGGGGCACCGCCGTCGCGGGCCAGGGAAGAGCTGACGTACCAGGCCGCGCCGTCGCGTACCCCGACGGCGAGGATCCCGTCCACGGCGGCCGGCAGGTCACCGAAGCGCTGCCGGAACAGCACGGTGGCGCCGTCCCCCATCGGGGCGACGGTCAACTGCTCCAGCGCCGCGGCGCCGTCGACGGTCAACCCGAGCAGGTCCCGGTTGGCGGCCACGTACGCCCGCGCGGCGGCGGCCGGGTCGCTGGGCAGGCCGGCGGCGAGCGGCCGGCCGGTCGAGGTCAGCGCGGCGGGCGTGCCGAAGTCGGTCCAGCGGACCCGGGCACCGAGCGCGGCGGCCCGGTCGCGCTGCCGCTCGGTCGGTGCGATCCGCCCCTGCCGGTTGTCCCTGGTCTTGCTGTCGTGGCTGTCGCCCGGCAGGTGTGCGGGCCGAGCCTGGGTGGGTTTCTCGTCCCGGGGTGCCGCCTGGCCGCCAGCTCCTGCGGTCAGGACCAGCCCGGCCGCGAGCAGCAGCGCGGTGGTCCCCGTCAACGCACGGGATGGTGTGCGCACGGTCCCTCCTGTCGTCGAACGGCGATGTTCGTTCCCGTCATCCGACCAGCTCAGCAGGACGATCGACACCGGCCGAACATCCACAAATGCCCGTGTATCGATACAACGAAGACGCCGCCCCGACAGGTCACGGTCCGCCGGTCACGCGGGTGCCCACACCGCCCAGGCGGCAGCCGTGAGCTGCCGTTTCGTACAGCCCGGACGACGGAACGGTCTGACTCGCTGCCGGCGTCGTGTCAGATCCCCGGCCACCGCCCCACCGGGCCCCAAGATGAACCTCCTCCTCCCGAAGGAAGGACGACAATGGCCACCGCACGAACGAATAACGCAAGGTCGAGGGCGGTCTGGCTCGGCGTGGGCCTCAGCTCCGCGCTCGTGCTGGCGGGCAGTGTGGCGTACGCCGACGACGCGTCCACCACGACCACGTACACCGCCTGTGTGGACAAGCAGGGACGGCTGCAGGTCGTCGACGAGTCCGGCAGCTGCAAGGAGACCGAGCGGCGGATCACCTTCAACGCCACCGGGCCGCAGGGACCGGTGGGGCCGCAGGGCGAGCCCGGACCGTCGGGACCCGCCGGTCCGGCAGGGCCGAAGGGGGACACCGGGCCGGCGGGGCCGCAGGGACCCAAGGGCGACCCCGGCGGTCCCACCGGACGGATCCACACCGGAGACTTCCACTACAACAGCGGCACCGGGCAGCTGATCGTGAACGGCAGCAAGGGGTTCACGATCACCCGCAACGGCCCCGGTGACTACAACCTCCTCTTCGGACCCGGCTACTCCACCACCGAGAAGTGCGTCGTCATGCTCCAGCCGACGTATCTCGGCGCGAACAACCGGCCCGAGATGGCCGCGTTCGAGACCATCTCGGGCGCCCACGCGATTTTCAACCCGGCGGTGGACGTGGACACCAAAGTGATCATCGCCTGCGCTCCGGCGTTCTGAACGACGAGATGCCCCGGCCGGCCGCACCGGCCGGGGCATCTCCGTCATGCGCGCGGCGGCGCCGCGCAACAGGCGGACGACCTCAAACCAGGTACGTCACTCGCACCGGTTCGGCCAGGACCGCCTCCGCCGCCGGAAAGTCGGCAGCAGGCAGATCCGCCCGACCGCGTCGGCGATCACCCTCCGGTCAGCTACCGCCCTCCCGCGAGCCGGTCCGCCGCCGCAGCAGCCACCGCCTTGGCGTACGCCTCGTCGCGGTCCGGCGCGAACATGACGGTGCCGACCAGGTCACCGACCCGGACCACGGCGGTGAGCGTCACCCGCGGGTCCGGAGCCAGCGTGTCCCCGTCGTAGTACCACTGCTCCTCGCGGACGAGCAGTGCCTCGTCTCCGGCGAAGCCACTGGCCACGACGGTGTACCTGTCGGGCGCGGGACCTCCGGACGTCCCCGACGACGGGGGCGCGCCATGGCAGGTGGTCAGCACGCGGCGCACGTCGTCAAGCGCCTTCGGCCCCCACCCGCCGCCGTACCGGTGCAGGTGTTCGTCCAGGTAGTCGGTCGAGCCGGTGGCGTACCCGGTGACCGCGACGTCGGCCTGATGCCGCAGCGACGGATAGTCGGCGCTCCGGTATCCGGCGCACAGGTCGGCCCAGTGCCAGGTGTCGCCGCTGAACGGCTCCGTCGGCCTGCGCTCCTGCCACCGGCCGGGTCCGAGGTCCTGCGGGCGGAGCAGCAGCGTGCTCAGGTTCATCGGGCCGGGATCGGGTACGGCGGTGCGTGCCGCGCTCGGCGAGGCGGCCGGGGTCGAGGTCCTGGCCGGCGGGGCGGTCATGCCCGTCTGGCTGGCGGCGGGGCCCGGTGCGTGGTCGGCCGGAGCGAGGTACGTCGCCCCGCCGACACCCGCCCCCACCACGGCGACCAGGGCCAGGCCGGTGGCCAGCGCCCGGTGCTGCGAGCGCTGCCGGCCGCGGCGGCGCACCGCCTCCGGCAGCGCGAACGGCCTCGGCGGCTGCTGCCCCCGCAGCGGGCCGAAGAGCCTCTCGAACTCCTCAGACATGGTGTGCCTCCTCCGCAGGTGTCGGCTCCAGCAGGTTGGCGAGTGCCCGCCGCCCCCGGGACAGGCGGGCCTTCACGGTGCCCTCGGGCACGCCGGTCTCCCGGGCCACCTCCGCCACGGGCAGCCCCGCCATGTGGTGCAGCACCAGCGCGGTGCGCTGGGCCACCGGTAGCCGCCGGAGCGCCTCGACCAACACCACGTTGTCCGGGTCCGGTCCGGGCACGTCGGGCGGCGGCCCGGCCCGCCGGTAGGCACCGAGCGCCGCACGGGCGCGTCGCCAGCGGCTGACCGCGATGCGCCGGGCGACGGTACGCACCCACGCCTCGGGGTCGGCGTACTCACCGACCGTCGACCAGCGCTGCCAGGCCCGCGCGTACGCCTCCTGCATCGCGTCCTGCGCCTCCGCGGCATTGCTCGTGAGGGCGTACACGCAGCTGTATATCCGCTGCCTGCTGCCCAGGTAGAACGCGTCGAAGCTGTCCGCGCGCGGCATGCCTCCCCCTTGCGACCGGCGGTGATACCTCTAGTCACGCCGTCCCCCTGCCGACGGTTGCCTGCCCGGACGGCTTTTTCCTGCGTACCGATTCACTCAGCGCTACGTCAGGTAGGTCAGGCGTACCGGCTCAGCGAGCACCGCCTGAGCCGCCGGGACGTCGGCGAGTCGGCTGGCCAGGGTCGCGACAGCCAGCCGATGCGGCAGCGCGGCACCGAACTTGAGTCCATCCAGGGCCTTGTCGTTGACGTCCGGCAGACAGATCCGTCCAGCCGCGTCAGTGAGCCCGGCGCGGAGCATCTCGCGGCTCAAGTCTGGTCGGAGCCGGATCGAGGCGTCGTCGTACCGCTGAGTCGGATCGGCAAGTTCACTGAGCGTGGAGATCAGGGTGGCGTTCGCGCGGAAGCCCGCCCACGTCCACCACCGCAGTTCACCGTCGCCGTCCCGGACCACCAGTGTTCCGCCCGGATGCACCAGCGAGGCAAACTCCTCACGCAGTCCGGCCAATCGGTTGGCGGCACGACCGGTCAGTGCGACCGGCGGGTCCCCGCCGAGCAGGATATCCCGTATGGTCCGAACTATCCGGTACGACAGCCCCTGCGGCACACCGCCGGTCATCCAGAGCGCCTTTCCCCCGCTCTCCGCCGGCTCGACGAAGCACCGGTGGCGCTTCCAGTCGATGTGGGTGACCCGCCAGCTGCGCCCGCCGAGCAGCAGCAGTCGAGGGCCCTGCACCTTCGCGGTGAGCAGCGCCGGATCGGTTCGACCGATCTCGGTTCGCCCGGCCAGCACGGTGAACTGTGGTGGTGCGGTGAAGACCGCCAGCATGTCCATGAAGTGCCGTCGGCCGAAGCGAGCTTCCGCTTCCGGGCCGATGAAGAACATGCCGGAGTCCGAGTCGAGGTAGCCCTGGTCGACAAGGTGACGCACGATGACGTCGGCGGTCTTGTCGAATGGCGGCAGGTCGTTCCACTCGTGCTGCCACAACTGGTCGCCGACCCGGTGCTCCTGCAGCGAGAGGGCGAGCAGCTGCTGAGCGACGATGTGCCGGGGCTCCGGCGGCGGGACGACTTCTTCGACCCAACCCTGGGCCCAGAGGTGCAGCAGCCCGGCGGCCTGCAGAAGTCCTTCACCGTCGAGCGCGAGGAACAAGCAGTTCCGGCTGCTGCCGGGACGCCGGCCGGTACGGCCGATCCGCTGCAGGAAGGCCGCTACGCTGCGGGGCGCGTCGATCTGGATGACCCGATCGAGGTCCCCGACGTCGATGCCCAGCTCGAGGGTGCTGGTGGCGACGATGACGCAGTCCCGTTCCTGCGCGAACGCCTCCTCCGCGCGACGCCGCTCATCCATCGAGAGCGAGGCGTGCGACAGGAAGGTCGTCACATCGAGCGCCCGGAGCCGTTGCCCAAGCTCCTCGACCAGTGCCCGGGACTCGCAGAACACGAGGCGCTTCTCGCCTCGGTGCAGTGCGGCGATCACCTTCGCCGCGTTGTGCACCGAGCCCACGTAGTCCAACTCGACCTCGCCCGCGGGTCGCGAGGCAGGCACCGCAGTGTGCGGCACCACCTCGGGTGCGACGACGCGGGCCGGTCGTCGCTCGCGGCCCGACCCCTGCAGCCAGGTGAGCAGGGCGTCGGGATTACCCACCGTCGCGGAGAGCCCGACGCGCTGGATCGGGTGACCAGCGACCCGGCTGAGCCGTTCCAGCACGGCCAGGAGGTGCCAGCCCCGGTCGTCGCCGGCGAAGGCGTGCACCTCGTCCACCACGACCGCCCGCACGCCACGGAGGAACTCGTCGTGGTCGACGGCGCTGCTGACCAGCATCGACTCCAGGGACTCGGGGGTCGTCAGCAGGAGGTCCGGCCGATCCCGGAGGATCCTCCGCCGCTGACCCATCGTCACGTCGCCGTGCCAGAGCGCCGCGCGCCGCCCCAACCAGCCGGTGTAGGTCTCCAGGCGGGGCAGGAGGTTGTTCAGCAGGGCCTTGAGTGGGCAGAGGTAGAGCACCGAAGTACCGGACCAGTTCTCCTGCGCCATCCGCGACAGCAACGGAAACATCGCCGCCTCCGTCTTGCCGCCGGCGGTGGGCGCGAGAAGCAGTGCGTCCTCCCCGTCGAGGACAGGCCGCACCGCTGCCTCCTGCAACGGCCGAAGTCCGGGCCACTGCAGCGAGTTCACCACGTGGTGCAGGACGACCGGATGCAACAGCTCGGCACCCGCCAGCATCTGACCCTCCTACAGGTCCAGGGCGATCTCATCGGCCCTGGTCGCGTTGCGTTCCACGTCGGTCAGCTCCGTTGCCGACAGGGTCAGCGCGTAGTGCTGCCGCGGTTCGAACTCGGCGAACTGGTCCACCCGGTCGAGCACATCGCCCACCAACTTCTTGAGGAACAACCGGGGCGCCACACCCACCTTGCCTCCCAGACCACCGGCGACCGCCCGGGCGAGTTCCCCCAGGTAGACGTCGTCCACCAGGGTCCTTACCCGCTCGGGTGCCGTGGACCCGCCCGCGTACAGGTCCCGCACCCGACCACCCAACTCGACCAACGAGTCGACGGTGAAGCCGGGCAGGCGGACCTGCACCGCGCGCGGGTTGTCGAAGCGCGGATCCGTGGTGAAGTCGACCGCGAGCCGCTGCGCGAGGGGGGCGAGCCGCTGGACACCCTGTGGTCCCTCGTAAAAGGCCGGGGTGCCGGTGATGACGAGGTACAGGCCCGGGAAGCGGCCGGAGTGCACCTCGTCGATGAGCTGACGCAGCGCGTTCAACGCCTTGTCCCGGGCGTCCGACCGAACCCGCTGCAATGTCTCCACCTCGTCCAGCACCAGCAGCAGACCGGGGTGTCCGCTGTCGCGCAGCACGGCGAGCAGCCCCTGCAGGAAGCTGAGCGCCGCGAAGTGGTCGAGATCGCCTCGCACACCGGCGACCCGGCGAGCCGACGCGGCGACGTGCGGCTGGCCGCCGAGCCAGGCGAGCACCGCGTCCGCGGTGGCCGGATCGCCGCCGAGGCTGGCGGTCCGGTAGCCGCGGAGGGCGGCCGCGAAGGCGGGTGCGCTGCGGCTGACGGCGGCGAGCCGCTGCTCGAGCAGGACTCCCACCGCCTGGTCGAGTGCCTCCGCGTCGTCGGGTGGCACCTCCCCTGTGGCGAGAACATCCTCCTCGAGCGCGTAGAACCAGCTGTCGACCACCGGCCGGAGCGCACTCGGGGGGAAGGTGGCGGTGGTCAGGCGCTCGGTCAGCCGCCGGTATACCGTCTCCAACTTGTGCAGCGGGGTCTCGTTCTCCGATATCTGCACCTCGGCGGTGGCGAGGTTGGCCCGTTTGGCCCGCTCGGCGATCCAGCGGGTGATGAACGTCTTCCCGGAGCCGTACTCGCCTCGGATCGCCTTGAAAACGGAGCCGCCGGCAGCGACCGTCTCCAGGTCCTCACCTACCGAGGTCACGAACCGGTCCAGCCCGACGGCGAGGAGGTCCAGTCCGGCCGAGGGCACGGCACCGCGCCGCAGAGCGTCGATGACCTCGCGGCGCCGGGCCGGACTGACCGCACTCACGCCGCACCCTGCGGCAGGCCGAACTGGGTCCGCAGCAGCGGGACGTCGAGCCGTACGGTGCGCCCGTCATCGATCAGGGACAGCACCGGGTAGTTGTCGACGTTGAAGATCCGCTGCAGGGTCGCGACAAAGCCAGCCGCTCGGGCAGGCAGCTCACCGGCCCGCTGGGCCAGCACGGCCAGCGACAGCACCCCCTTGGCTTCGACGAGCGCCCGCATCGCGGACTCGACCTTGCCGAGGTCGAGCTTGCGCGGGGTCAGGCTGTGCTGCGCCTTGAAGATGTCCGAGGCCAGTAGCGCCGTCACCAGGTCACCGTCGCCGGACTTCGGCGCCGCGGCGGGAGCCGACGTCACCTCCGGTACGTCGAACAGCGCCGTCTCGCCCGCAACGGCTGGCGCCTTGCGACGAGGCTTCGGGGTAGCGATGGGGACCGGCGTCACCTCGACCACCGGTTCGGTTGCCTCCCACCACCGGGGTCGACGTACCTCCACCGGCGCCCAGCCGTCGGGAACGTCATCAACATTCGGCAGCAGGTAGGCCAGAAGTGGGATGGTGACCTCGGCCAGCGACGCTCCGCCGTGGTAACCGGCCTTGGTGGGACGGTAGCGCCGCAGCGGATCCCACAGCGCGATGATCCGGTTCTCCTCGGAAACGACGCGGGGGCCGCTGAGCTCGACCTCCCCCGGACCCGCCGGGCCGGGACCGGTCCGGTGCCGGGCAGAGGCGGCATCGTTGGCCTTGACCAGCTTCCCGCCCCGCTCGAGAACATGACCATGGTCGCTGGTGATGACGACGGCCCGCCCGGACGACCGGGCGCGGTCCAGCAGGCTCCGCAGAAAGCCGAGATCGCTCAGTTGCCAGCCAGCTTCGTCACCTTCCCGGCCGTGGGCCAGCGAGTCATCCACCGTATTGATCACTACGGCGACCAACCGAGCCGTGCCCGCCAGGGCGTCGGTGAGGTCACCGGCGAGCACCTCACCGGCCCCGCCCCGGGCCGGCCCCTTGTGGAATATCCGGGCGTCAGCTCCCCACCGGCCCTTGTCGAAGATCTGCCGTTCCGTGGCCTGGGTGCCGGCGCGCAGGGCCCCCGCGAACAGCGAGGTCCGGGAAACGGCCGTCAGAGTGGGTAGCGCCGCCGTGATCCCACGACGGCGACCAGCTCCGCCCCGGGCCAAGGGGTCATACTCGACCCAGTGCTCGGACAGCTCGTCGGCCAACTCGACGGCGACCGCCGCGCTCATCCCGTCGAGCACCACGAGCAGCACCGGCCTGCCGTCGCGCAGCAACGGGTCGACAACCCGTGGCAGCAGGTTCTCCACCGTGAGGAGATCACCGTCGTTACCCGGCCCGGCGGTCGCCCAGGCTGCGAGCCGGTTCGCGAAAGCGCCGTCCAGGTCCCGCCGCCGCTGCTGCGCACGCTCGTGAGTGGCACGGAAGGCGTGCTGCAACTCCGGGTGGACGTCCTCGCCGGCCCAGACGTGGTTCAGCGCCAGATCCACCCAACCCCACTCGGCCGTCTGCCGCTGCACTCCGTCGGCGACGCTGGCAGGCGGCTCGACCTGTACCTCCAGCCACCGGACGAGCCGCTGCGCCATCCGGACCCGACGCACCCGGTCCGCCTCCTCCTCGGCCAGCCGGTGTCCGGCAAGCCGGTCGACCGCCGCGCCGAGAGCGGGGTCCGTGGGGTTCGCCAGGCCGGCCACGAGCGCAGCCGCCGCGTCACCGATCCGCTTGCTGAAGCCGGTACGAAGGATCGGGCTGTGACCGGCGCTGGCAACCGCGTTGAACTGGATGAGTAACTGTTCGGCCCGATCCAGCACGGCCTGCCCCCGCCGCCGGACGTCGGCGTCCCGGTCGCTCAGCATCCCGCCGACCACCTGAACCGCGGCGGCCGCGAACCCGCGCACGATGACGTCGTCGTTCAGGCCGCCGAAGTACTGGTCGACGCGCCCCTGGGCCCGTACGGCGTCGGGAGTGTCGACGGTCCACAGGGCGTCGCACACCAGGCCCATCGGCAGGGCATCCGTGCCTCGCCCTACGTCGGCGAGGGCGAACAGCGCCCGGGCCGGCCGGCCGAACTGCTCGACCAGCCAACGGGCGAGACCGTCCCGTTCGTCCTGCCCGAGCAGGGCGAACGCCTCGACGGCACCGGGTTCGAAGCTCCACCGCAGCAGCGTCGACACGTCCAGGTCGTCGGGATCGGTCCCGCGGCGGCTCAGGCCCAGCCGGACGGCTGCGAGGTGACGGAGGGCGACGTCCCGGCTGAGCACCTTGGTGGCGAGCCGCGGCCAGCCGCCGGGCGGCATCGCGTCGAGCAGCGCCTGGCCGGCCCACCGCTCCTTCTCCAAGGCGATGTCCGACACCTGGGCACCGAACGCGCCGACCACAAGGTCCCACGGCTCGACGGTGATCACCTGCTGCCGGAAGATGCGGCTGCGTACGCCAGGCCCGAGGCGGGATTCGGGGATGTCGGTGAGCAGCACCAGCACCTCGTCACCGCGGTCGACGACCAGGTGATCCCAGACAGCGAGCGGCGAGACACACGGCGCGACGCGAACCTGGCGCCCGCCGGGCAACGGCAGCACAGGGTCGTGCGGCCAAACCGGTTCCGCACGGACCACCATGACCGGGTACGCGTCTCCGTTGCGATGCCGGTCGAGCTGCTGTGCCACCTTCTGGGCCAGGGCGGCCGGGCTGATCCGCAAGGCTTGTGAAGGAGCGGCCACCTGCGTCACGGCACGATTCTCCAACTCACCTCGATGGTCGCCCCGCCGTGCTCACGGGCAAATGCCTGCAACTGCTCGACGGCCTGCCCGAGGTCGTCGGCTCGGAGGGTGACCCGGCCACCTGGTAGCTCGACATCGAGCTGTGCACTGTCGCGCGAGCCCTCGTCGATTCGGCGATGGACGACCAACTCACGCTCGTCGCCTCCGCCCTGCTCGGGCCGGTGGACGACGTCGGGCTTACGGGTGGCGCGACGCAGCAGTGCGGTGGCATCGGCCTGGGCACGTCGCAGGGCCGGCGCGAGCGGGACGGTCAGCTCGTCAGCCTGCGCAGCCCGGCGCAGCTCGGCGAAGATCGCGTCGGCCTCAGCCAGATGCGGCTCCAGAAGGCCGGCAACGATATCGAAGGTTTCCCACGGGACGGCGACGATCGCCGCCGCGACCTGTCCAGCAGTACTGATGCTCTTGCCCGTGCGGTCCGCCGGCCCGGCCAGCTCCGCGCGCGCGAGCCGTTCGACGGTCTCCTTCGCCGAACGAGCGGTGGAGAGCGCGTCGAGCAGGTCGGCCGCAGCGCGAGCCGTGGCGAGTCGTCCGGATTCCCGGCTGAGCTGCAGCCAGTCCGCGTGCTGCTCGAGCCTGCTCACCAGGGTCTGGGCCGCCTCCCGATGCCGGGACGCCTGGGTCACCAGGTCGCGCCCGAAGAGCGCGACCAGCCGGCCGCGGCGCAGGGCGAGCGGCTGGAAGCCGAAGATCGCCGCCGCCCGTGCCCGCGCCTGCTCCCAGTCCTCCTCGCTGGGCAGGCTCTCTTCGCGGAGGGTGTGGTCGGCGGTGAGCTTGCCGATCTCGGGTGCCGGCAGGACCTGGCCGCCGTGCAGGTAGAACGCCCGGTCGGTCTGCTCGGCGAAGGTCGCCACCACGAGCTGCGCGACGATCGGGTCGAGGCCCCGCGGCTTCGGTTCGTCGATCCACCGCAGCAGGTCGGCGACCCGCAGCTCGCCGGTGATGCCCTCGCTGGCCGCCTTCTGCTGGAAGTGTTGGGCCCACTCCCCCTCGATGACGAACGCCGCCTCGTGCATCGTGCCGAGCTTCAACGGATTGGCGATCCGGCGCATGGTCTGCCGGTGGGCCCGCTCCACCTCGACCCGACCCTCCGGCGACTCGACCGCCTGCTGCACGTAGCTGAAGACGGTCTTGACCTCCGGTAGCCGCACCGGCTCGCCCTTGCGGTCCGGGTCGAAATCCGGGTGGGCCGGGTACTGCTGGCTGAGCATCTGATCGCCGAGGCTGCGCAGCGCGTCGTTGAAGGTGGCTCCCATCGGAAGCTTCGGCTCCAGCGCCCGGGTCAACGACTGGAGGTGGTCGTCGAAGCCGAGCTGCACGTCGGTCGGCTGCTTCGCGGCAAGACCGTACGCCTGGCGCAGCACGCCCTGCATCTTGGCCAGCAGCGCGCTGCGCTGGTTGGTGAGCGCGGCCTGCGCGCGTCGCCGGTCGTCGGGGTTGAGGTGCTCGGCGTGGCTGTCGAAGCGCTGCCCCTCCAGCAGCTTGTCGATGATGACCAGCTTGCCCAGCTCGTTACGGCGCTCCACGGTGAGGGCGGCCGGGATCCAGCAGACGGTACGGGCGTTGGTCCGGGTGAGCAGGTCCTGCACGCGCTGGCGGTCGTCGGCCGGCCCGTGGGTGCCGTCGTCGAACGGGTAGTCGACGATCATCCGCCAGCCCGCCGGGTCGTCGGGGTGGAACGCCTCGTCGCGGATGTCGTTGGGGTCGCGGACGTTCCCGTAGACCAGCTCGAGGACGCGCCGGCTGCCCCGCCACGTCAGCCCGGCCTCGGCGAAGAACGAGTCGCTCCACGGCACGCCCAACTGCTGCCAGAGCAGCCGCTGCACGATGTGCTTGCGGGCACCCTCGTTGTCGTAGTGCTTCGCGGTGGCGAGCACGCTGTCGACGTCGACGCCGACCAGCTCCAGCGACACCACCGGGTCGTCACCCTCCCCGATGCGGATCTCGGGGAACTGGCCCGCCCAGTCGGCGAGCTTCCGGTTGACCTGGGCAACCTCACCACCCGGGATCGGGCTCGTGATGCTGCCGTGGTTGAGCGCGGAGAGGCGCCGGCCGGTGAGGTTCCGCAGCGCCGGGACACTGGGAGCCAGGGCGGCCAGCAGCAGCGTCTTGATCAGGCGATCGTCGCCGGTGAAGGCCCGGATCCGGCCGGCGACCTCCGGGCTCAGCTGGCCGCCACGGCGGGCGGCGTCGAGGTCCTCCTCGGCGAGCCCGTGCTGGCCGAGCAGGTGGGGGCGCAGCTTCAGGTCGTACAGCTTCTGGGCCATCTCGAACTCGGCCTTCAGCTTCTCGGTGAAGGGCTGGTCACCGCCGCTGCTGATCACGTCGTAGAGGTCACCGAGCGGGACAAGCTGACCGAGACGCAGCGTCTCCCGACGGTCGACCAGGAGCTGCCGCATGAGCTTGAGCGCGGTGCGGGACCTCTGCAGGGCGCTGGAGACGTGCACCAGCGTCGAGATGAAGGCCGGGCTGAACGGGTAGGTCGAGCGGAACGCGTCGATGTCGGCGCCGCTGCCGGAGTCGGTGCCGAGCAGCGTGTCGAAGACCTCCCGGCGTACCTTGGTGGTGCTCTCGAAGGCGCGCGAGATCGCCTCGCCGGCCTCAGTGCTGAGGGGCTTGAGCAGGCGGCGGCGGGCGATTTCCGGGAGGTTGCGGTCCTCCAGCTTGATGACGTCGAACCGGCCGCTGGCCCGGTTGAGGGTGTCCTGGTAGCTCAGCTCGTTCGCGCCGACGACCTCCTCACCGACCAGTTCGCGCAGGTCGCGCTGCCGGGCGATGAAGCTGATCACCGGGATGAGCCGGCGGGTGTCGCCGCCCTCGACAAAGTTGGTGATCTTCTGGATCTCGCGGGAGACGAACTGCTGGTCGCCGATGGAGTTGGCCAGCCAGAGGATCAGCTCGTCGAGGAAGAGGATCAGGCCGTGATAGCCGAGTTCCTTGGCGTGCCGGCTGATCTCGGTGAGGCCCCGGTCGAGTGAGATGAAGGCCTCGGCGTCCTCCCGCGCGTTGCTGAAGAAGCCCTTGTTCCAGCTGGTCAGCAGGTCGTTGACGAGCTTGCGGCGCAGTTCGTCGGAGTACGCGCCGGCGAACGCGACGTCCAGCCGCTCCGGCGTCCAGAACGCTTCGGTCTCGCCCCACTCATCCTCGACGTCCCCGCCGGGCAGGCCGGCGATGAACTGGGCGTCGCCGATTTTCTCGCGCAGCGAGGCGGCCTGCTCCAGCAGCGCGTCGGTGCGGTGCACCGCCGGGATGGGCGCTTCCGGGTGCAGCGCCCGCACCCGGTCGACGTAGCCGCCGAGGACGCGCTGCTCCAGCGAGCGGGCGTCGAGCAGGTGATATGGGATGAGCAGGAACTTCCGCCCGTCCAGCCAGACGCTGTGCTTGGCGACCAGCCGGGCCAGCTCGTCCCGGCCGCGGGCCGCCGGCTCGCCGCGCAGCAGCGCGTGCAGCACGCCCATGAAGTGGGACTTGCCGGAGCCGAAGGAGCCGTGCAGGTAGGCGGCCTTCGAGGCGTGCCCCTCGACCGCGGAGCGGATCAGCCCGAGCGCCTCGTCGAAGTTGCCGAGCAACCGGTCCGTGACGACGTAGTCGCGGAGCGTGGCATCGGCGTCGGCGACGCTGTCGGCGAGCTTGAGCACAAAGTCGCTCGTGCTCGTGCGCTCCGGGATGTCGATGAACTCCCGGAGCAGCGGCGCAGGGGTGGGCGAAGACATGCTGCATACCGTACCGATCAGCGCGACGCAGGTCGGGGCAGGAGCGCGGCTCGGACGACAACATGGGCCTGTTGGCGGATCCGGCGTAACCGGACATTGCCTCCAGTCAACGCGTTGTGGGCAGGCAACGGCTGATCATGGGGTGGACAGCCGATACCCGGCGCGGTAGGACATCAGTTGGGCCCACTCGCACAGCATGCCCTCCCCGCACCGTGCGGCGGGGGACGGTTGTGCATCGCGTTCGTCTTTGGCACGCGGGCCTTGGCTCGGCATTCACGGAACCAGCGGCAATGAAGAGGTTGGCTGATGCACGTCGACAGGATCGAGCGGTCCATCGGAAAACTGATCGACGAGATCTCGAATGCCGAGATCCTGCTTCCCGAGATTCAGCGCGAATATGTCTGGAAGCCGACACAGGTCGCCAAGCTGATGGACTCCATCTACCGGGGCTACCCCTTCGGTTCACTGCTGTTCTGGGAGACCGACGACGCGCCGGAGACCCGGGAGATGTTCGTCAACGGGCCCGAAGCGACGCCGTCGAAGCCGCCGCTCTTTCTTCTCGACGGCCAGCAGCGCCTGACATCCCTGCACCGGGTATTTACCGATCACCCAGAGGCGCAGGTCGTCTTCCATGTGGAGAACCAGAAGTTCCAGAACCAGAGCGCGGCCACTCAGCGCGACCCGAAGTGGGTCAAGGTGGCGGACGTGCTCGACCCGAAGGCCAGCATGCTGCGCCTGACCCAGCGGCTGCTGGACGCGGGCTCCACTCTCGAGGACCACCAGATCGAGGAGCGACTCAGCAAGATCAAGGAGCTGCGCAACCGCCGTTTCGTCATGGAGGTCCTCAAGGGCTTCCCGTACGAGGAGGTCGCGGAGATCTTCGTCCGGGTCAACAGCGGCGGCCGCCGCCTCGGCACCCTCGACCTGGCGATGGCGACCCTGTCGACGCGATGGAAGGGGGTGCTGGCCGAGCTGCAGAGCGAGTCGGAGCACTGGCTCCGCCACGGCTACGGGCACATCGACGTCAACTTCCTGTCCCGGGCGCTGGCAGGTGTCGTCCTGGGACGGGGTCTGTCGGTGTGGTCCCACAGCAAGCTGCGGCAGACCAGCGACACGGAGCTGGAGCGGGGTTGGGAGGCGGTCAAGCGCGGCCTTCGACGGTTGGTTCCGCTGCTGCAGACACACCTCAAACTGACCCGGTCCGACCCGCTGCCGTCGATGATCGTGCTGATTCCGCTGGTCGTCCTTCTCGGCGAACGCACCGACGACACCGTGGACCCGGAAACCTCGAACGGGATCATCTACTGGCTGCTGCTCGCCACCATCCGGACCCGCTACAGCGGTTCCACCGACACCAGGCTCAGCCAGGACATCCGCGCCGCCCGGCAGGCTGACCCGGTCCGCTCGCTGCTGGAAGGGCTCAACGTCGAAAGCTCCCGCGCCGAGGTCACCGAACGGGCGCTGCGCGGCCGGACGAAGGAAAGCCCCTACTTCTTCCTCAGCCTGCTGGTGGCACTGTCCCGAGGTGCCCGCGACTGGTGGTACGGCAGCGACGTCCTTCCTGGCACGGAATACGCGCCAAAGCTCGAGCACCACCATGTTCATCCGCCCTCCACCCTGGACGATCGTCGTTTCGACAAGGGCATGGTCAATGATCTTGCCAACCTCGTGTTCATCTCCGCCCAGGCCAACAAGAAGATCAACGGCCGGAGCCCGGCGGACTACTTCCCCAGCCTGAGTGACGACGAACTGCGGGCGCACGTCGTGCCGCTCGACGAGCCGCTGCGGAGTCCAGACGGCTACCAGCGGTTCCTCAACACGCGCCGGGCCCTCCTCGCGGAAGCGATGAACGCCCTCCTGGACCGCTTCCGGCCGTCCTTCCTCGACGAGGTGTCTTCCGAAAACGCCGACCCCAGCGCCGGCCTGTCGCTCGACTTGGCGCTCTACGGCAGCCTCCGCGACGGGGGCCGAATCGTGTTCACCGCATCCGGCGACGGCATCTCCTGGTCCGGCTGGGCCAGCATGGCCGAACTGGACAGCGCCATCGAGTCTGCGCGGATCGCGGGCATCGACAGCGATGTGACGATCACCGACGAGTCCGTACCGGTCGAGATGATCGAGGACTCGTTGCAGGTGCACATCGGCCCGTTCCTGGTCACCGGGACGCCGGAAGAATGGCGGGCGGTCTTCGACCGGGAGCTCGACACGTCCCAGCCACTCTCCACGCTTCCCCGGATCGAGGCGAAGCAGTGGGACGGCGAACCCATCAAGTTCCCGATCACCAGCACGGACTGACGCGCCCACGCACTTCTCAGAAGGAGATCTGATGGCAAAGGCATGGATCGTGCGGGCCGGGCGTGACGACAGCTACGACGCACTCGCCCTCGACAAAAACCTGATCGCGGTCGGTTGGTCCGCCGCAGGAGACCTCACGCCGACCACCAGCCCCAGCGAGATCCGCGAGCGGGTCCGGGCCGCCTACCCGGATGTCGAGCGGCGCGCGGCGGAGAACTACGCGATCCAACTGGTCGCGTTCCGGTCGAGGATGTCCGAGGGTGACATCGTGCTGTTCCTGCGAGGGACCAGCCCCGATGTTGCCGTCGGCCGGGTGGTCGGGCCCTACGAGTACCGGACGGACCTGCCCTCGGGAATCCGCCATGTGCGGTCGGTGCATTGGTCCCGCACCGACCTTCCTCGGGCGTCGGTGGAACACGAGGTGCTCGCCCTGCCCTCGCTGACCACCGTCTACCGGATCAACCAGGCCGACAGCGTCGCCCGGCTCGAGCGGCTTCTGGGCTTCGACACGCCGGCAACGGCGCTTCCCGACGAGCCCGTCACCGCCGCTCCACCCGACCACGAGGACGGCTCCGCGCCGTTCACGAGCCTCCGGCGCAACCTGAACTACGCACGTAGTCTTGCCACCGCCGGCCAGCACCTGGACCAGCTCAAGGTGGGGGCGTTCGAGGTCTCGGACGTGTTCCGGGCAGCCTGGGTGCAGAGCGTCGCCGCGCTCGACCACTGGGTCCGGCAGGAGATCCGGGCCCGGATGCTCAAGTTGGTTGCCCAGCCCGCGGCGCAGAAGCCCAAAGCGTTCGCGGCTTTCCAGATCTCGCTCGGCCTGGTCGAGCAGGTCCAGCTCGGCACGAAGACGCTCGTGGAAGCCCTCGATCAGCAGCTACGCGACCAGGGTCACCTCGTTTACCAGAACCCGGACAAGATTCGCGAAGGTTTCGGGCTCGTCCACGATGTGAAGGGCTTCTGGGACCGGGTGGCGCGGGTGCTCACCGAGCAGAGCGGAGACGGGGTCACCTTAACGGGCAAGGACGTGCAGGAGCAGCTTCGGCAGATCGTGCAGCGCCGCCACAAGATCGCCCACGAGTACGACGACGACCCGGAGGATCCCACCGGGAAGCGTCCCATCGACGGGGCCGGCACCACCCGGACCATCGACTATATCGAGCAGGCAGCCGCCGCGATGCTGGACGTCCTCAACACGCCCGAGCCCGGCGCCGGCTGAGCCGTGGCCGCTTCGCCCACCGTCAAAGTTGACGGTAAAGTTCGGCGACCGCGCGTAATGCTTCACCGTCCCGGACCACGATCTCCCGGTAGCCGGTGGCGATGATGCCTGCGGCACGCAGACCACCCAGCGCCTTCTGCAAACTGATCTCGGCTGCGCCGCAGAGAGTCGCCAACTCGCCCTGGGTCAGCCGCACACTGATGACAACGCCGTGAGGACCGCGCTGCCCGTACGCGGTGGCCATCTCCCACAGCACGCGTGCCAGGCGGACCTTGACGGGGTACGAGGCGAAGTCGACCCGACGTCGGTTCGCCCAGCGGAGACGGTCTGCGACTATGCCGGCCACCTCCAGCGCGGCATCCGGGTAGTCGCGCAGAAAGGCACGGAACGCGTTCCGGTGAATGATCCGGATGATGGACGGACGGCAGGCCGTCACCGTGGCGGTCCTCGGCGTGCCGTTCAGTGCGGAAATCTCACCGACGATATCGCCGGACATGCGGATCGCCAGGAGAGCGTGACGCCCGTCGGCCATGGCTACCGTCACCTTGGCAAGCGCGTCGTCGAGCACGATGACGTGGGAGTCCTCGGCCCCTTCGCGCAGCACGACCTGAGACTCTCTGACCGCACGTCGGACCCCTGCCGCCAGGAGCCGATCACGGGTCGCCTTTTCAAGGCGACTGAGAAACGTACCGGCTACCCAAGTCTGGTCTGTCACGTGCACCCCCGTCTCGCCCGCTGAGATCATCATTCACGTTGGGCGTCCATCTTGCTACACCCTGCTGTTGGCGGATCCCGTCATGGTTTGTGCGCGAAAGTCATGACGATCATCAAGCAGCCGGCGGAGGTCAATGCCATCACGAGCCACGGGATGCTCTGCCGTACTCGCTGGTGTTTCGCCATCGCGATACGGGCGAGTGCCACGACGAAGTCCCACGCTTCTTCCCTCTGCCGCCGCGCCGACGCCATCGACGGACGTCCACTACCGGCGACGAGACTCGGAAAGCCGAAGCGGTTGTCACGGCCGGCACCTTCGAGACGAGGTTGAAACGCCAGGACGAGGTGCCAGGCGGCCACTGCCAGGCCCAGAACGAAGGTGGCCCCCAGCACTGCCGCGAGCATCACGACGAACGGGGTGCCCTCAGTCATCAGAGGCAGCGCTCGGTCCACGGTGGCGGTTGTCACAGCGCCCTCAATGGTCAGCAGCGCGACCGCTTTAGCGTCCGCGTGCCGGATTGACGCTTGGAGCGAGGCGGCCGTAACCAGGCCGACCTGAAGATCGCGCCACGGGTCAAGGTATGCCCGCCTGCTCACTCGCCGGATTCTCTCCATACATCAAGTCAAGAGGTTCGCCAGCGACGGCATGGGGTCAAAGTACCGGTTGTCGTTCACCCGACGCTGCCGTGAACCCCGTACTTCTATGGAATTTCCATCCCATCCGGCCGGTAAAGAGGAACTCGACAACTCACCGTCGCCATCGAAGGGCGGACTGCATGGCTGACCTCAGAGAACCGGATCGGCGACTGCTCGTCGCCGTGGACATGGAGAGCTACAGCGGCCGGAACAACGTCCTGCAGTACCGAGCTCAGCTGGCATTTCAGAAGATCATGAAGGAGGCCTGCGCGGAACTGGGCATCGACCGCGTGAAGTGGTTGATCCAGCAAGGCGGCGACGGTGAACTCGCGATCCTGCCGACCGGGACGAGCGAACGGACGGTCGTCACCCGTCTGACACCCGTCCTGGATCGGTTGTTGCGTGAGCACAACCATGGCCTCAACCGCCAGGCGCGAATCCGCTTGCGTCTCGGGGTACACGAAGGACTGGTGCACCTCGACGGCGCAAACGGGTACCCCGGTGAAGCTGTCGTAACGGTCTGTCGGCTGGTCGACTCACCGCAGCTGAAGGTCACGTTGAGGCAGTTCCCGGAAGCCGCGGTAGCGCTCATCGTCTCGGATCGCATCTACCAGGACATCGTTCGGCACTACCAGGACCTTCGACCCGAGCACTTCCGGAGGGTGGCAGCCAGCCTGCCGGAAAAAAACTTCGAGGCCATCGCCTGGATCTACGTACCTGGCGAGGATGTTGCAGCAGGTGTCGCGCCAGCCAGCGGTTGGGATCGTGGGAGATCCGATCGTGACGGTTCACGCGACGACGAGGGGAGCGGTGATCTTCCCAGGTCGACCGCCTCCGGATCGTCCAGCGGCGGGCAGGTATTTCGCAACATCAGGTCGCGTGGGGTCAACGCGTACGGCAACGGCAACGTGATATCCACGTCGGGCTCGCCCGACGCCCCAGATCCGCGGCGATCGCACTGATGAGCGAATCGCAGCCCGCCGATGCCATAGCGCCGGCGCCCTCCGAGGGCGACGTCGAACACAAGGCAGTCGCCCTTCATGAGTCAGGGTCGGATGGTCCGCCAGGGCAACCAGAGCGCCTTCCGGAGTCGGACACCGAGCAGCAGGACGAAGTCTCTCCAGATTCGCTTCGCATGGACCCACGCGTCGGCGAGGAGTTGTACGGGGCCCAATTCTCGGCCATCTATTCCGACGTGAACGTCCGTGGGGTGAATGCCCTCGGCAACAACAACACCATCCACGTCATCAACTACAAGGACCAGCCATCCGCGAAGCCCGTTATCCGGGATCTCGTCGGCGTACCGGAGCTTGTCAAGGTGTACGCGGAAGCGAGCGCGGACAAGGAACTCGGGGAGAAGCTCGGCGAGAGATCGACCGCCTGTTTGACGGGCCGACCGAACACCGGCCGGTTCAGCACCGCATGCGTGGCGCTGGCCCGACGTCACTCCGCCGACCGCGTACACGAGGTGCTCCTACCCGCGGACGTCGGACCGGAAGTTCTTCATCGCACCGCCGGCAGCCTGATGGAAGGACACGGGTACGTCCTCCGGTTGCCGGGCGACGGACCCGGCCAAGTGATGCGCCTGCTAGCGGACGTCTTCCGGCGACGCTCAGCGAGCCTGCTTCTGATCAAGGATGAAGACTCGCGCGCCGGTGTGCCGCACAGCGCGGAGGTGCAGCACCGAGGACCTGATCCGTTAGCAGTCTTCCGTGCTCACCTCCGCCATCACCTTCGTTATCAGCGGAGGCTGACCGCCGAGGAGAGCGACCGGCACGTTGACAGGTACCTGGACAACAGTGACCTGGTTCAGGCGCTGCAAAGCACGTACGGACCTCGGGAGGTGGTTCCGGTCGCGAGAGCCCTCGGCGATCACCATCCCGCTCACGACGACGTGTTCACCGAGATCCTTCGGCTTTCTCAGCCACGGCGCCGGGCGTACGCAGCCAAGATCCTCCGATCGGACGCCGGGGGTGGCGCACAGCGGCAACGCCGGGCGGATCAGCACGAGCGGGCCTTCCGGATCGCGTACGCCGTCTTTGCCCGGCAACCGCTGCACTACGTCTTCGAGGCGGCAGGGCTCCTGTTGGAGGAAATCGACGGGCAAGCCAAGCGGTTTGACTGGGGCCGGTTGGCGTTGCAACACCCTGTTTCGGAGCTGCTGGGACCGCTCGACGTGGACTGGCAAGAGGGTCGAGAGTTCAATCGACTGCACGGGGGATCGTCGCGCTCGGCCTGGCTGCACGACGGCGCGATGCGCGGCGTCATCATTGATGAGGCGTGGCACGAGTTCGACAGCACCAGGCCCGCGCTCCTCAAGTGGCTCAACAGGTTGGTCGCAAGTGACGACGAGCCGGTGCAACGATCTGCCGCCCAGGCGGCTGGGTTGCTCGCGCACCACGACTTCGAGCGAGTCTGCGCCGACCTCATCGACGCCTGGGCGGCTTCATCCAGGGATCGCGTCCGCCAGGCAGCAGCCTGGGCGATGGTCGCGGCGGACATGGGCGGCCAGGTGGAGCATCTGGTCCGCCAGCAGATCCGCGAGTGGGCCGGTGGTCATCGGAATTATCAGCGTGACACTGCCGCTCGCGTCTACGCCAGCGGTCTGCAACAACCGGACCTCAGCTGGAGCCTCGCCGACCTTCGGCGTATCGCCGAGGACCAGATGCAACAGCACACGCGCATGGTGGCCTTGGGGGTTTACCAGCTCTACGCTCCGCATCGAGCAAATCGGATCATCCTCGAATTGACGCAGTGGTCGGATGACCAGAAGTTGCAGCGGCACGCCCGCGAGGCCCTGCTCAGTCTGGCCGAGAGAGCAGCCGACGACTCTCCTGGCGGCCCCCCTGATCTGATGACCAGACTCGCGACGCACGAGGTGGACAGCCAAGACCTCGCTCGCCTCTGGCGGTTGGCGCTGCTGACATCCGACTCGTCAGAACGGGCTTGGGCCATGTTTGGCCAATGGCTCGGCCATGCCGACGGCGAGGAGTCCTTGCGCAAGTCAGCGGTGGCGTTGATCAATGAGCTGACCGCCCTGCCAGCCCTACGGCGCCGGCTGCGCTTTTACCTGGGGCGACTGCCCGCGTTCGAGGACGGATTACCGGCCTGGCTCGAATCCGCACTGAGGGAGTGGTGACATGACGGAGACCGTCGCGAACACAGAAAGATCCGCCGCCGGACGATGGCGTCGACTCGGGGCGTGGCTGCGGATGGTCTGGCACCGCCTGCTCGCAGCACTGCGCGGGCCGGAGCCCATTCCGATGCCACCACCCGCGCCTCCACCGCCGCCGGGCCGCTTGACAGAGCGCCGCGACGTGTCGTCGCCCATCATCGTTCCCGCCCGCGGCCACGTCTTCACGTTTCGCGTCCGCGCGGCGTTCATTTGGTCGTCCGACGGGATACCCCGGGAGATCCTCAGCGGCTCAGCGCACTTCTTCATGCCCTACGCCATTCGAGCCTTGACGCGCCTTGCCGCCGCCCGGGCCCGCAACTTCGCCGCTCACCGAGCAAGGGAGTTGGAGGTGGAGTTGCAGCGGGCGGTCGCCGATAGCGGGCCGTGGCGCTACGAGCGTGGTGGTGTGCAAGTGACCTGCCAGCCACACGTCTGGGTAGAGCTCGATGACGGCGTGAAACAGGCCATCCGCCCGTACTGGGAGCAGCTCATCAAGCTCGACTGCGAGTACGACGTGGACGTGAAGCGGGCGCAGTATGCCGAGCGATTGAGCCGGCAGTGGCTGTCGATTCTTGAGAAGCTGGTCGATAGTCCAGTCGCGGGCGGTGCGGCGCGGATGACCAGCGAAAGTCTGGCGGCTGTCGTGCAGGACCTCATCGCAGAGCAGCAGGCTGCCGCGCAACGGCTGGAAGATCTGCTCGGTGACAGGCTCCGCAACGGGGATGCCTTCGAGCAGGCAACCTCGTTCGACATCCTGATCGAGCGGTTGAAAGCCCATGGCCGGAGAGATGCGGCAGCATCGACTGGACAGAACGGCTCGGCGCGCCAGCCACGCTGAAGCTGCCCGCATCGCAGGTGCTCAGCGCCCCGTCGACCCATTGCCGCCATGGGGCAGCGTCGATACCGTCGAAGGATGACTTCGGACCTGTCGTCGCTTCCGAATGATGAGTCCGCCCTGCTCAATGCGCTTCCCACGGATGGGTCGGCGGTGAGCAACCCGTCACTGCGTCAGTACTTGAAGTGGAACAGGAACCGATACTTTCTCGCCCGGGACGGGCTCGTCGACAGGGGCCTAGTCATCCGGGGCCGAGGCCGGGGCGGCGTGGTCCGCCGCTCTCAACCCGAACCCTCGGCGGACGCTGACCGGGTCGCCGTCGTCGTCCAGCGCGGCACGCCGGACACCGAGACGATCGAAGCCGCCATCACTGACGAGCTGAGCCTGTACGAACCGATGCGGGCGGTGATCGAACGTGACTGGGCGCAGGAGCATCGCCAAGACCTGCTCGCGGTGGAGATCACCGCGCTCGGCGGCAGCCGTCCTGACGGGATCTGGACGCGGCCGGATATCACGACGGTCGAGGTACGAACGTTCGAGTACGTGCCGGGGAAGCATCTCGACGTGAACACCTTCGAGGTCAAGTCACCAAGCGCGGTCAACGTGCAGGCGGTCTACGAGGCCCTGGCACATCGTCGCGCGGCCACCCGCTCGTACGTGCTGTTCTACGTCCCGCCCGAAAAGGCCGCGGCGCTGAAGCACGACGTCGAGGAGGTAGCCACCGCGGCCCGCATGCACGGCATCGGTGTCGTGACGGCGGCCAACCCATACGACTACGACACGTGGGAAGAGCTCGAGGAGGCGCAGCGGTTCGCGCCGGATCCGGAGAAGCTGAACGACTTCATCAGCACCCAACTGTCCCCGGCCACCCGCAGCCTGATCTCCCGCCGGCTGCGGTAGGCACCACACCTATCGATTTGGTCGGAGGGAATACCGCGTGGCAAGCCTGATGAGAGCCAGCTGCCGCTTCCCCGCCAACCGTCGCTGCAGGCCGCCGAGCGCACCGCGCCGCAAGAGGTCCGGTACCGGCCGTGGGCGCAGCGGCTGCGTACCCCTAACTCGACGCGGACCGTCGCCAAACGGTGCCTGGGCTGCGTGGCTTCCCGCCCGTATCGGCACGCCCATTCAGGGCATCGTGCAAGGTGCGTGCCCAACGGAACCGGGCACCCGGATGACGACCTTGACCAACTGCCGGAGGATCACATGTCGAAGTACGACGCACTGCGCGACCACCTCCGCCGGCGGCGGAGCGGGGAGGTGACGTACCGGCTCGACGACCTTGCCGATCTGGTACCTGGAGGGCTGCCGCCCTCCGCCTACCGCCACACCGCGTGGTGGGCCAACGGTGACCGGTCACACCTGCACAGCCGATCATGGGGAGATGCGGGATACACCGCACATCCCGACCTCGCCCGCGGAGTGGTCCGCTTCGTTCCCGCACCGCGTAAGCCCGGCTGACCGAAGAGCAACCGACGGGGAGGCACGTCAGATGCCGGGATGGGCGTCCTCGATCCGCTCCGCGCGCACGTACGACAGGAAGTCCGCTTGGTCGGTGCGATCCAACGCCGCGAACGCGGCGTAGGCCAGCTTCCGTGCGTGCGGCGTCTCCGCGGCGAGCAGTCCGATGATCGCCGCCCAGGCGAGGGAAACCAGATGGAAGGCGCGGTCCTCGCGCAGGGCCGGGAGTCGGCTCAGCTGATCGAGCCTGGTCGCGGCCTCCTCGTCCACGCGGGCGCGGTCAACCAGTTCGAACACCGCCTTGCCCCGGTAGGGGCCACCCTGCGCGGCCAGGTCGGCCAACTCCTCGCTGCTCATCTGCGCGACCGGAGGAACGGGAAGTTGGGGCGGGGGTGGCGCGGTCATGGATCGACTCCGAAGATTCTCGAATACTCTTCGCGGATCGCCTGGTTCAGGCGTTCGACGGACTCGTGGTCACCAATCGACGTGGCATAGTCGATCTCCCTCTGGTAGGCGCGGACCTCGTTTTTGTACCTTACGACCGGGTCCTCGAACCAGCCTCTCATACCGGCCCACCCCGCCGCGTGATCGTCGCGCAGGTGCTGCATCTCGTGCAGCAGCGCGCCGTAGGACGCGTCGGGATCGATGATGAGGTGGCCCGGGCTACCCGGTCCAGGTGCTGGGCCGTAGGCCAGGGCGCCCGAGCGGAAGGTGATCTCGACCCCGAGGTCCTGCGCCTCCTGGATGGCCGCATCCCACTCTGCGGGGTGAGTTTGGCGGGCCGGGCCCCACTTGCGAAGCGGATCGGCGTCGGTGTGGAGCAGGTGGGTCGCGCGGTCGAGGGTCGTCGACGGCGCCGTGCTCCCCGGTGTTGCGCCCCTGAGGAGGGCTTTCAGATCCGCGATGAGCTGCCTGAAGCGACGCAGGATGGGGGTCAGTCGGCGCAGGCTCTCGATCAGTCCGTGCAGCAGCCGGGTGATCCTGGCTGCCCACTTGCCGGCGAGAGTGGTCACCTGCGTGACCACCCACGGGGTGGCGAGTCCCAGCGTCAGTCCCTCTTCGGCGAGCCACTCCCACAGGCGCACCGCCAAAACCGACACGAACTCCGCGATGAGGTCACGAACCAGGCCCCGTACCATCGCGACCAGCAGACCGGCGCCGGTGGTGACCTCCGCCATGGCGTTGGCAGCCCTGCCGAGCGCGGCAAGGGCAGCCACATGCCGGCCGCTGGTCCGTCGGTAGGCCTCGGCGGCAGCCCCGCTCCAGTCCGCCACCTGTCGGTCGACCATGCCGCCGAGGTCGGTGCCCACCTCGGTCGTGGCCTTGGCGACGTTCCGCCAGGTTTGCGCGTAGGCGGTGATCTGGTCGGGGTCGCCGGCCAGTTCGTCCAAGGCGTCGGAGAGGGGCTTCACGTGCTCAATCAGCCATCCCACACCCCACGCCACCAGTTGGCCGAGCGGGTCGGTGACGAAGGCGAGGGTGTCCATCGAGGTGGCAAAGCCGCCGATGGCGACATCGATCCAGCCGCCGGAGAGGTAGCCGACCATAAGGGCGTCGATGTCCTCGGCGAGGTAGATGCCGCTGAACGCGGTCGTGCTGTCCTGGCGGACGGCGATCAGCGGCGAGGGTTGACTCACCGCTTCGCACCGCCGAACAGGGACGCCGCGTGATCATCGTTCCGGTCGTACCGGTCCGAAACCGTACGCAGTCCGTCAGCGGCCCGCTGTAGCGCGCGCGCCGTCTCGCCGAGGCTGTCGGCGGTGGCCTCCTGCAACGGTTCAAGCAGGCTGGGAATCAGCTGACACAGCCGGCCGTACGCGTCACGCCCCAACTCGATCGACACGGCGGCGCGACGGCACTCGTCGACCGTGTCGGCAGTCTCGTCAACGGCCGACGAGTGGACCCGCAGCGACCTGGTGTCGACCTCGAACCCGGCGGTCACCGCTCACCCCGCCGCCGCGGTGGGCCGTCATCATCCGACTCTTCGGGCGGCTCCGGGAACCGGGTGGTGTAGCTGGCCACGACCGCACGGGCGGTTTCCGAGCCGGCGCCCACGGCCTGCGCCGCCACGTCGGCCACTGCGCCGGCGAGGCCAGCCTGTGCCCGATGCATGGTGGCCATGATCTCCGCCGCGATCCTGGCGGCGGGCCAGCTTCGTACGCGATCGTCCAGCCTCAGCTCGGTGACGACGCCGGAGGCGGCCACCATCACCCTGACCGCACCGTCGGCGCCCGCCGCGGTGGCGGTCAGGTCGCCCACCCGCCTCGACATCTCCTGGGCCTGGGCGGCGCGGTCGCTCACCGAAGCAGCCCAGGATCGCACCCAGTCCTCGGCCGCGTCCGCATCCATCACTGCTGTCTTCCCTCCCCCGCGTAACGAGCCCGTCCCGGATCGCCTGTCCACTGCGTTACGCCGGCACGGCGGACTCCGGTCGCCTCATTGCCGGGATGTGCGGGCCATGACCGTTTCGGTAGACCATGCGGAATCCCAGGTGCTGCGCCAGCGGCGCCCAGCGGGTTGCCTGCACCAACTGTTCGACGCTGTTGGCCTTACGAGCGTTGGCGAGCCGGTCGACGAGAACCGTGTCGAACGCCGCCGACTCCACCCAGTCGATGGTCTTGGTGAAACCACACACCATCGTCGCGCCGGTCCGCTCCAGAATCTCGACGAGCGCGGCGTCGGAGATGCGCAGAATGCTGCCGCAGTCGAAGTAGAGCTGCTTACCGTCGCATCGATCCTGCATCCAGTCGACCAGCTCGGTCAGATCGAGTTCCTGGTTCCGCGACAGACACAAGCCGCCAGGACCTCCGTCTATGGCGAAGATTCCGACGTTGTACGCGGCGTACTTCCGGGACAGCCACTGATCGAGGTAGAAGCGCAGCTCGTCCCTCGTTGCCACATCTCGATGGATGAAGCGGACCCGGTTCAATCGCTCCAGCATCTCCAACGTCGGCAATACCGAGCCGCGTTCGGTGAGGTCATCGCCCCACTGGCCCTCTACGCAGAACACCCTGCCGGGCTTGTCCACGTCGCATCCCCTCGTACGTCATGGAGGCACCAACCTACCGAAGGCATCGACGGTGAGCCATCCCGGGGATTGTCAGATTTCGGCGTCGGGGAGGCTCTGCCTGCCCGTGTGGCTGAAGGACCCTGGTCGTTTCGTCCGACGACTCTCACGG
Organism: Micromonospora mangrovicola; assembly: GCF_047200535.1. Lineage (NCBI taxonomy): Bacteria > Bacillati > Actinomycetota > Actinomycetes > Micromonosporales > Micromonosporaceae > Micromonospora > Micromonospora mangrovicola. The sequence goes on from NZ_JBJZOG010000038.1 coordinate 29,000, forward strand.
CACGGGACCGGCAGGATGGGGCGATGCGAGCGGGTGACCCTGAGTTCGAGCAGGCAGTGGAAGCTTCGGTGGCAATTCTGCGGGAGGCTGCCCGTCGCTCCCGAGACGACAGCGACGCTCTGGTCACCTATCGGCAGCTCAGCGACCTACTCGCTCAGCACGGTCTGCAGGTGCCCTATCACGGCGGACCGATGCCCTACATCCTCGAAGAGGCATCGCTACGCGAACATGCGGCAGATCGGGGAATGGTATCGGCGCTGGTGGTGAAGCAGGGGCCTGACGGCAACCCGACCATCCCGTCCGGCGGCTTCTATCGGATGGCCCGCCGGCGGCCGTTTGGGCGAAAGGGCGTCAACGACGAGATCTGGCTGAACGAGGTACGTCGGCTGCGTGCGGAGAATGCGCCTGTCGAGTCGAGTCTCGGCGCTCAAGCGGACCGCTCGGCGCGACATCTGGTGACCACCGCGAACCTGGGTGCCTGGCTCGTCAAATGCAACCCCGACGTCTGGGATCTGGCAGGATTTCTCGCAGACGGTGGAGAAACGATCACGAGTTGGTCTGTCGTTCCCACCTACCGGGCTGAACTCATCCGTGCGGGCCAGAAGGTGCTGTTCTGGGTCACGGGTCGCGACGGCGGGCACCTGGAACCCGGCCTCTGGGGTGCCGGTGTCGCCCTGGGTCCGGTCTACGACGACGAGGGCGATGACGACTCCGGCTATTGGCTGGACGAGGACCAACTGCAGAGGACACATCACTTCGCACCAATGGACGTTCGGCTTCTCCCGTACCCGGTGCCGCGGAGTGTGCTGAAGAGTGACCGGCGTCTGACCGACATGGAGATCTTCCGGCAGCCTCAAATGGGCAACCCGCTGTTCGTGACGAAGGAGCAGTTGGCCGCCATTGAGGAGCACCTACCGGAGCAGCCCGCCACGGTGACGGTGACGGCAACCGGGGCCGGTTTCGGCAATCCCGTTACCAACGCGGAGGTAGAGGCAGCCGCGATGGATGCGGTAGCCGCCGACTATGAGGGCCGCGGTTGGGCGGTCAAGGATGTGAGCAAAGAGTGCCTCGGCTGGGACCTCACCTGCACCTCGCGGCAGGGGAAGGTGGACAAGGTCGAGGTCAAAGGGGTGAGCGGCCTGATTCCGAAGGTGCTGCTGACCCGCAACGAGGAGCGCTCCGCGCGGGAGGACGCGGGTTGGCGGCTCGCCGTTGTCACCAAGGCGCTGGTCGAGCCGACTTTGCACTTCTTCGACGCGGACACCACCGTCAGCGCCGCCACGCCCTTCGTGTTCCAGGTTGATCTTCGCCAGGCGGGACCGACCGTGCCTGATCAGCGCGAGCGACGAGCTGATCCGTCCGAGTCGGCAGAAAGGCGCCCGGGATGGTGACTACTAATCCTCGAAGAGCGGCCGAATCTGTGCAAGGAGCTGGGCCTTACTGACGTTGCGGGGCAGGTCAACCTTCAAGTCGATCCCGGGCCCCTTCACGGTCAGGGTCACTGACGGCCTGGGGTCGCGCAGCCGCCAGTTGCGGATCGCCGTGACCAGTGCACCCAACTGCGGTTGCAGGGTGGCCAGGGTGGCGAGGTTGGCCATGACGCTCACCGCGTCGACGGCGACCGTGATGGCCGAGACGTCGCGGACACCCTCGTACGGCAGATCCAGTTCCTCGAAGATATCCGCCGGCAGCAGCAGCTTGACGCTGGTCATTCCTCACCTCTCACCCGGGCGGCGATGCGGTCCCGTACCGACTGGTCCAGCGGGCGCAACGACGTGGTCGCCACCTCCCCGCAGAAGTAGCCCTGGACGTGGTGAATGCCCAGGTCATAAATCTGTTTGAGGCTGACTGGCGCCTCGTCGTCGTAGCCCTCGACAGTGACGACCCGGGCCTGGGGCGCATGCCCCCGGTCGAGCGCGTGGCGGGCGACCCGCGCCACGAGCGCGAGTTCCTCCAGTGCCAGCGGATGATGGAGCACGGCCCGGTCGACCTTGATCTGGGTCAACGGCAACTCCGCCATGCGCGCCAGGGATGCGTAGCCGACCCCAAAATCATCCACGGCGAAGTTGATCCGCAGCTCGCGGGCCAGGTCGGTGAGCCGTCGGTGAAAGTAGGCGAGCGGCTCCTGCGGCCAGCGTTCGCCCGGCCCGGGCTGGATCGGATCCTGCTCGGAGATCTCGAGGGTGAGGGTGCGCGGGTGGAGATCTGCCTCGGCGAGGGCTTTGCTCACCTGGGTCAGGTAGGAGTCACTGAGCAACGAGCGGACGGCGACGTTCACCGAGAGTGGCTTGGTGCCCTGCCACGGCGTCTCGGCATCGGCGGCGGCGTACGACCGGACCGCCTTCTCGAGGAGGAGCGTGTCGCGTTCGATGATGAAGCGGTCGCCCCAGGCGTATGCCATCTGAAGCGCGAGCAGCGGAGCGCGCACTTCATGATCCGCGCGGCGGGCCAGCGCTTCGTAGCTGTGCACGCTCACCCCGGCCGCCCGCTGGTCGAGCTCGACCACGGGCTGAAACACCATGGTCATCGAGCCGATCAGCTTCTGGTAGAGGCTGAAGGCGTACTGGTAGAGGTTGAGCGGCAACCGCCCGAAGTTGGTGCGCAGGGCGGTCATCACCCGCATCTCCGCTTCGGTCGGGTCGTCGAGCGGGTTCGAATCCCAGATTGTCCGCAGCATGACGGCCAGCGGCTCGCCCATGTCGAGCAGGGCGAGCGCGGGATCCACGACGATCAGCGTCAGGGTCCGATCGTCCTCGTACGACACGGGTACGCAGAGCAGCCGCCGGTCGGCGTCGTTCGAGACGATGTGGCCGGGCATCGAGGTGCGGTACTGCATCGCGTCGGCGGCACTCAGCTCGAGCATCGGCCACAGTTCGTCCTTGTCGAACCGGGCCGTGTAGTTGACCACGCCGATCCCCCGACCCGAGAACTCCACCACGGCGACCGAGTCGGCGTCGAGGGCGTACCGGATGATTTCCACGCGCTCGGCCTGGCCCTGCTGATGGGACGGCGGCAGCGGATGCGCCTCGGAGCGGAACACTCGGCCGAGCAGCTGCATGATCGAGCTGGAGCGGTCTTCGAGGGGGCCCTTGCACGGCCGCGTGGTGCCGGGGTTGGCGGGCGCACTCAAGGCCTGCCGATCGTGGCGCGAGACGGGTGGCTGGGTGAGGATGGTGGTCGGTCCGTACATCTGCACGAGTTGCACCGGCGGTGGTTCGAGCCCTTGCTCGGCCACGTAGTTGGCCATCTGCCCGAACGACACCCGACCGTTGTCATTGGCCTGTCCGCGCAGCCCGCGCAGCAGGTGGTGGGTCAGCAACCCGTGGCGGTGCTCGTGGCTCTCGCGTGCGGCCGAGCCGTTGGGGCAGGCCAGCAGAGCGCTGTGGCGGTCGACCTGGGTGCGGTAGGTCTGCATCGCCTCGGCGTGCCGGAGGTTGGCGTCGAGGTAGATCCCGGCATGGCAGCAGTCGAGAATGAGAAACGACGTGCCGGCGAACGTTTCAAACACGTCCCGCTTGAGGAACGCCATGCGAAGGCCGTTGTCCGGCTCGCGGCGCAGCTTGTCCGGCTCCAGGTCGCTGGTCACGAGGTACGCGTCGAGCTGGGTGCTCCATTCGGGCACCAGCGCGTGCCCGGCGAAGTAGACCAGCAAGACGTCGGACGGGCGCGAGTCGAGGGCAATGTCCCGCAGCTTGGTCTTGATGTCCTGCCACTTCGCGTGGGGCCCGATGTACAGATCTACATCGCCGTCGTCGAAGGTGCCAATCCGCTCGTCCAGCAGCACGCTCCGCATCGCCTGCGCGTCGCTTTCGGCATAACGGAGGGCCGGCAACTGCACGTCGTAACCGCAGTGATTGACCCCGATAAGAACGGCCCGCCGCCTGCTCGGCGCCATCAGAACCCCCAAAGACGATCCGCCCCGCAACTACAGATCGGAGTCATAGCAGCGCTTTGGGTGACACTATCGAACTTTCGGCAACCATTGATCTGAGCCGAGAGTCAGATACCCGTCATGTCCGAGACAGAGCATCCAGCCACGCGGGCCCGGCCGTCGCGTTGTGGCTGCCGGCCGGGCAAGAGGTGCAGCGACACCGGTCAGGTGGGCGGTGCCGGCCGCCCACGACCCCGATCGCGCCCACGCCGGTACGCAAGCACCGCCGGCTCCGCTCCGCCCGGTCTCGGCAACGGGTGCCGGACCTGCGTCACGAGGTTCTCCAGCACGCTCACCGACGCCAAGCCTCCGCATGATCACACTACTCGCGCGAGCCCCCGGAGCCCTTGTCGAGAATGCTCGTCTTCGACCCGGGTCGGCTCGCCTTCGAGCAGCTGTTCCCTTGCCTCGTCGATGGCCGTCGGGCCCAGACCGCGTCCGGCACTCGAACCGCAACGGCGCGTCCGTCGCTCTGAGCCGGAAGACAAGGTCATCCCCCACATACATCGTGCCCTGCGCCACGGACTCGAACGGTTAAGAGGTCCTAACAAAGTCGTACGACGTGTCGGTACGTGATGATGCAGGTGGCGAGGGCGAGGAAGGCTTCGTGGATGTCGTCGCGGCGTTCCCACCGGATGCGTAGTCGTTTCATGCCGTGGTACCAGGCGATCGTGCGCTCGACCACCCACCGGTATACGCCCAGGCCTGAGCCATGTGGCTGGCCTCGGCGGGCGATGCGCGGTCGGATGCCCTTGGCGCGTACGGCTTTGCGGTACTTGTCGTGGTCGTAGGCGCGGTCGGCGAACAGCTGATCGGGCCGTCGGCGGGGTCGGCCGCGGCGGCTGCGTACGGGTGGGATCTTGTCGATCAGCGGGAGCAGTTCGGTGACGTCGTAGCGGTTGCCGCCGGTCAGCGACACGGCCAGGGGGATGCCGGCGCCCTCGGTCAGGACGTGGTGCTTCGAGCCCGGGCGGGCGCGGTCGACCGGGCTCGGACCGCTTTTGGGCCACGTCGGGCGGCCCGTACATGCGAGGAGTCGATCACGGCGCGGGACCAGTCGAGCTTCCCGGCCGCCTGCAGCTCGGCCAGCAGCAGCTCGTGCAGCCGCTGCCACACCCCGGCCCGGTTCCACTGCTCCAGGCGCCGCCAGCAGGTCATCCCCGACCCGAACCCCAGCTCCTGGGGCAGGAACTCCCACTGGATGCCCGTATGCAACACGAACAGGATCCCGCACAGCACCTGCCGGTCCGGAACGTGTCAAGGAATTGAGGCCAGCGGGAGTTAAGCGGCTTGTGGGAGGGGATTCGTTTCCTGGTCGGGCTTGTTGATCCAGACCTGTTCGGGCAGGTCGAGGATCTTCGGTAGTAGCCGGGTGGTGCTGAACCGTTCCGGGTGCGCGGCACGGGCTGCGGCCAGGGTGTCCTCCCGGTGGGCGCGGACCGTGTGGTGCCGGCCGTGGTGGACGTCGGCGGGGGTGTGCAGACCGATGCCGGAGTGCCGGTGGGCATGGTTGTACCAGGTCACGAAGTTGGTCATGAACGTTCGGGCGTCCGCGAGGGACGCGAACCGGTCGGGGAACACCGGCGCGTACTTCAACGTCTTGAACCAGGCTTCGCTGTACGGGTTGTCGTTGGACACCTTCGGCCGGGAGTGTGAGCGGGTCACGGCCAGGTCCTCGAGCAGGTCAGCGACGGATTTCGAGGTCATCGAGGTGCCCCGGTCGGCGTGGATCACGTGCGGGACGCCGTGGGTGTCGAACACCTGGCGGATCATGGCCTCGGCCAAGGGCCCGGACTCGCGGGCGTGCACCCGCACCCCGACGATGTACCGGGAGTAGATGTCGATCATCACGTAGGCGTCGTAGTAGACGCCCTTCGCAGGGCCGGGCAGTTTCGTGATGTCCCAGCTGTAGACCTGCCTCGGGGCGTCAGCGACCAGCTCGGGACGCCGGCGGGTCGGGTGCCGGGCCAGCCTGCGCCGCTCGCGGACCTGCCGGTGCTCACGCAGGATCCGGTACATCGTGGCGATCGAGCCCACGTACACGCCCTGGTCCAGCAGCGCCGCGTAGATCTGTGCCGGGGCTGCGTCGACGAACTCGGCACTGTCCAGCAGCTGCAGGACCCGCTCCCGTTCGGCCGGGCTGAGCGCGTTCACCGGCGGACGCCGCGCCGGGCGTGACGGTGTCGGCCGACGTCGGTCACGATCGGCGCTGGACCGGGCGATCCCGGTCAGCCGCTTCGCGTCCCGCGTGGTGGTCCCCGCGCCGGTCAACGCGTGGTAGGTGTCCATCAACGCCTGCCGAGCCCGAACACGTCCGGATCGTCCGGCTCGCTCCTGGAGATCTCCTCCAAGAGCTCGCGCGCTTTTCCCATGATCGTCAGCGCCGTCTCGGTCCGCGCCAGCTTCGCCTGCGTACGCTCCAACTCCCGCCGCAACCGGACGATCTCGGCCTGCTCGGCGCTGGGCCGCCCGACCGTCTCCCCGGCCGGCTTGCCCTGCAACAGCCCGGCGTCGCGGGCCCGGCGCCACTCACTCATCAACGACGAGTACAAGCCCTCCCGCCGCAGAAACGCCCCGCCCTCACCCGCCGCGACAGCCTGCTCATACCGGGCCAACAGGTCCAGCTTCTGCCCCGGGCTGAACGACCGGCGCGCCCGCGGCCCGTCCGACCGCGGACCCTTCTTGCGACTCATGACCCCATCCTGGGCCACCGTCATATCAACAGCAGTACTCAACGCATCTCGATCCTGAACTCGCCCTGCCAGACGGACTTGCTATGAACCGTTGGCCTCAACTCACCCTGGCAGACAGGGGTCCGGGATCCGCTTACGCCCCGGGTGCCGAGGATTGCGCACGGGTTTGGGCAGCAACGGCTCGATGCGCTGCCACAGCCCGTCCGGCACGACCCACGGCGGCTGCTCACCACGCCTCACGGCCCAACATCGTAGATCGTCCTCTACAAGGGACGGAAGGCCTTGAGATCATTTTGTTAGGAACTCTAAGTCCAAGCGCTTGAAGCGCCGTGTGGCGCTGATGAACGGCAGGCACCGCGTCAGAAGGGATCAAGATCCCCGAGTGCCCTGCGACGGCCGCAACGTCCGGGGGGCATGCCAATTTGTCCATCGTGGAACCCGCTGCGAAGCGGAGCCTTCCACGATCCCAGCGGATTGACATGCATGGCATCGACTGGGCACGTGGTTGAGCTGGCAGTCGTCGTACTGTCGCCTACCCGGCAGTTCGCTCACCTGCTCACCGCCACAGCACGTACGCGAGAACCAACTGCTGCGGGGCGTCGATGGAGACGCTCTTTACCTGGACGGCGCCGGTGTGACCTTCTCCGGTCCGCACACACCACCACCTGCCTACCGACTCAGAATCAATGTCCACGTCGCCGAGCCGATTGGTGCCGAGCGCTGCGGTGCAGTCGCTCTTCCGGGGGGCGCTGTCGATCGGGCTCATGTATGAACCCATGTAAGCCCCGGACAGTGAGAAGCGCGAGCCGCCGACCGTGACGAGAAAGTCCTGCCCCGGCAGCGCAAAACCGACCACTCCGCTCTCCAGGTCGGCGCTCTTCACACCTGTCATCGTGAGCAGGCCCTGGCTCATCGCTCCCGGCATGCTCGGCAGGGCAGATACGATCGTTGCCGGACCGGCCGTTGAGCTCGCGGAGGCGTCGACCGGGCTGGACCCCACCGTATGGCCAACGGAAGGCATCCCTGCGCTCGTCGTTTCCGCCGATGGCGCTGCGGGCCGCTGAGCGTCGAATAAGCCGATGACGTGCAGTGCGCCAATGAGCGCCCCGATGGCCGTGATGAGCGCTGCTATGCCGGTCAGCACGCCCGGAAGGGTGTTCCACCAACTCGTCTGCTCGGGCCTTCCCACCTCGTCCACTGTAGAGGAAGCCCGTCGCCGACGATGTCCCCGGAGGCGGACCCGCCACTATGCCTTGGCCTTGCGGCCGCGGGCGGCCTTCGGTGGGCGCCAGGAGGTGAGCGCCTCGTCGGTGAGGTGGAGGCGGTTGGTGGTTTCGGCGAGGAAGCCGGCGTAGATGTCCGCCGGCGAGGCGCCCCACTCCGGGTCGAACTCGCCGTGCCACTGGCGTACCCAGGGGAGGATCTCGCGCAGCCCCGCGACCAGCGGCAGCAGCCGGTCGGCGGCCCAGCCGTCCTCCTGCTCGCGGGCGACGATCAGGGTGGCGAGGGCCTGGGCCTGCTCGCGGTGGTCCCAGCCGGCCCAGCCGACCAGCAGCGACGGGTCACCGTCACGGCTGGCACCCGGGTACGACACGAACCGCTCCTTGGGCACGTCGAGCTTGCCCCGATGCTTCCAGTAGCTGCCCTTGAGGAAGTCCGCCGAGGTGTACTTCGGCGGCACCGGGATCTGCTTGCGGAACTCCCGCTTCGCCGCCTCGTCGGGCAGCGCGTCCTCCTGCCGCTGCAGGTCCCACACGTGCTCCCAGTCGGCCCGCTTGGACAGCCCGGAGTCCTTGTAGCGCAGCGCGGCCAGGTGCGGCACGTGCTCGTCGGCGACCAGGTCGGCAATCACCTTGCCGAGATCCCGGCCGGGCGCGTAGAGGCCGGCGACGGTGAGCACATCATCGTCGCGGCGCAGCTCGTCGGCGAGCTGTGCGGTGGTCAGCGGGCGCGGCTGCTCCAGCCCGTCGACGTGGTGATACCACAGCTCCCGCGCCTCACACCGGTCCAGCAGCCAGTCACGCAGCGCCTTCGCCTGCATCGCGTCCCAGCCCTCGGAGGCCCAGCGCCGCTTGCACTCCGGCCGCTCGATCAGCCCGATGTTGCGGTTGCCCTCAATGACCTCGATCCGCCGCTCCACGATCGCCCGGTACTCGGCCGACCAATGCGCCGGCAGCTCCGCAATCGGCGTCGACCCGTGCCGGGCGAACCACTGCGTCTCCAGACCCTCGTCGCGCATCTTGCGAGCCAGCACGATCTCGAACGCCCGCTGCCCGAGCTGGAGCATCGGCGGCCGGATGTCCTCCGCTGCGGTCAGATCATCGTCGAGCAGCCCGTAGAGCGAGTAGACCTGCCAGTCCAACTCCTCCTGCAGGCAGATCATCTGCCCACGGACGACATGCCACTCATAGGCGGCGGCGTCCAGTCGGTCGCGGGTGGGAACACCGGAGGCCGCGACCGCCGCCGGGGTCACCGTGGCGAGCCGCTGCGCCAGGCCGTCGATCTCCCGGCTCAGTTCAAGGGGGTACGCCGACGGCAGCGGAAACTCCTGCAGTTTGGTGCCGGTGAATTCGTATCGGTGCTCCCACAGCTCATCCGAGATGCCACCGCCGATACCGCCGTTGCCCTTGCTCTGACTGACCTGCTTCAGCCAGAAACAGGCGGTCGAACTGTTTAGCAGCGCCAGGAGCCGCAGATGATCGTCAGCCGAAGCCCCCTCCGCCAACTTGATCACCGGTGCGGTCTGCTTGAATACCTTGCCGCCCCGGTCCAGCGCAAAATGATTGTGGGTGGAGACGAACGGCATCCCGATTCCGAGCGGCACAGTGAAGCGCTCGGGATGCCACCTGCTCCATTCGAACCAGGTAAGTCCGATCTCCTCGTGGGTCCCCGGGTTCACGCCTGAGGACAAGTTGGCTCCGCGTCCGCCAGAGCGTCCGACTCACAGCCTCGTCCGCGAGAGATGGCCTTAGATCACCGCCATAAGGAAAGAGCGACTCAGTTATGGGCGTGACTCGCCAGTCACGGATGACATCACCTTCAACAAGGTTGACGATGGATTCTGAGCGCGACACCCACCTTTTCCACGTACCGCGGGGACCAAAGTAGCTCTCGTCCGAGCCGGTGTGGGCGTAGCGGCCGATTGAACGTGTCAGGTCACCCAGAACCAGTTCGCCACGCTCCGTTATTGCATTCATGAGTTCCGCAGCCCCTCCCCCCGACAGACTTACGGGGAATCGCTGAAGGACTGCACGAGGCAGGTCAACCACGGTCACCCACTGAGATTCCGATCCTGGGCAATCCAACTGGTCCACAATCGAGCGCCAAACCCAGCCCTTTGCCGGGTCCGTGGGCGCCTCGGGTTCGCCACGGATTCCAAGAACGGCACGCACGGTTTCGCTGCGCGCACGAATTCGGGAACGGCCGACGAGGATCACCGTCGGAGTAGCATGTCCCGGAATGTATGCTCCCGATGTGTCGATGACATGGGTCAGGTCAACATGGTTTGCGAAGTAGGCCTCGACCAACCTCTTGCCGAACTCGCGCTTCAGCAAGGAATTCGCGGTAATCTGACCGACATAACCGGCGCCACGACCATCCTCGGCACCCTGCCTTGACAATTCGAAGAAGCGCTGCGCGAATGGTACCGAAAGAGCGTATTGCAAGTGACACGAGCTGTAGATTTCTCGATAAAGCTGGTTGAGGCTCCTGTCCTTGACCGTGATGTATGGCGGGTTGCCGACCACAATATGGTACTGGCCGTCGGCCAAAATGCCTGGGTGGTCGTGGAGGTCGTCGGTCGAGTATTGGAAGCCCGCGACATTGTCCGAGAGATCAAAAAGGTCGAGCTGACGCGTTTTTATCAGGGAGTCGCCCACCGCCAGGTGCATAGGGAAGGTGTAACTGCTTGAGTCGGCGAGCGTCTTGAGGCGAGAGGCCCGAGTGGCGGCGAGCAGGAGGCGGAAGCGGGCGATGGCTACGGCGAAGGGGTTGATGTCGACGCCGTGCACGGCGTCGAGGGCGAGGCGTACTCGCTCGTGGGGGTCACGGTTGGGGGCGTGCTGCTCCCACTCCTTCAGCATTCGGTGGAAGGCGCCGAGGACGAAGTGGCCCGAGCCGCAGGTCGGGTCGATCATCTTGACGACGTCGTGGCCGAACTCGGCGACCGCCGGGGTGAGGGTCAGGTCGAGGATGAACTCCTCGACGAACTCCGGCGTCTGGAGCAGGGCGTAGGTCTTGCGGGCCGTCTCGGAGAGGTCCTGGTAGAGGTCGCCGAGGAAGCGGGTGTCCCACTCCGGGTCGGTGAAGTCGTGGACCAGGCCGCCGGTCTCGCCGCGTCGGCGCCAGAAGGCAGTCAGGTTCTTCGCCTCGTCGTGTGACAGCGGGATCTGGTAGAGCGGGTTGTGCCGCTTGTCGAAGAGCGACTTGCCGGCCTGGGTGCTGGCGATGGCGTCGAAGCCCTGGTGCAGCCAGTCGCGGAGCGTCTTGTCGGGCTGGTCGCGGAAGAACTGCGCCTCGGCCTCCTCGGCGAGGACCAGGCGGTCCCCCGGACCGGCCAGGTAGAGGTCGGGCAGTAGGCCGTTGTCCTCGCAGAAGCGTACGAAGACGGTGCCGAGCACCCAGGCGACGGCCACCTGGGTGACCCGTTCGTCCCGCCAGGCAGCCCAGGTGGCGGCGGTACGCCCGACTTTGAAGGCGTGGTCGTACTCGCCACGCAGTTTGAGACGCACCTCCTGGACCGACTCCGCCTGCTCCCGCAGGTCCTTTTCCAGGTTCTCGACCTGCTTCTGCAGGTCGGACAAGAGCAGCTTCCGGTCGATCACGCGAAGACTCTAACCGTCCCGCTGACGGGACGGGGGTATCCGTAAGTCCCGTTCTGGCCGACGGGTCGCTACCTACGGCTCCCGCATCCAGAGCTTCGGGTCGTTGACGAACACGCCTTTGCCCTGGTGCCGCCAAATCACGCGCAGTGCTTCAAGCCGCACGTAGACCTGCTTGACAGTCGACGGACTGACCTTGTGGGTCGCGGCGAGCTGCGAAATCGAGGGCAGCTTGTCGCCCGGCTTGAGCTTCTTCGCTCGGATGTCGGCGACGATCTCGTCGGCGATGCGGATGTAGTCGGCTGTGATCGGCATGACTCCCCCTGCGTGGCAAGCCAATTCGATCACGCAACGACACCTAACAACAACTCATCGTTTGACTAAGCCGACTGGGGCAGCTAAGTTGATGACCGCCTCTCCCCTTGCGTGGCAACAAGGAGAAGAGGCATCCCCCTGGTCGGGGCGGGTGCGCGTGCCCGTCCCGACCCACCGGACTGCTCCGTCGTCGTACCGCTGAATCGAGCTGCGGCGGCGGAGCGGGCGGGCCGCCCGCGGCCGGCGCGCGGACGGCCCGCCCTTCCAGACCCACCGCACCGACGCTCCCCGCTTCCGCCTGCCACGGAAAGGACCGACGTGACCCAGGTGTATCGATCCCGCCAGCTCTACGGGACCGGCCAGCCAGCCCGGTTGACCCCGCACGAGGTGCGGACCCGCACGTTCGACCTGCGCCGCCGGGGCGTCGACCCCGACCAGGTGCGCGACTTCCAGGCCCAGGTCGCCGACGAGCTGACCGACCTCCACCGGCGGATGCGCCTGCTCACGGAGGAGAACGATCGGCTCAAGCGGGCGCTGCGCGACTGGCAGACCATGCACGCCCGCGAGTGCCGGCCAGCGAACGACGGTCACTGGTAGCGGTGCACCCGCAACCGGGTGACCTGCTGCGGGTTGACGGCCGCGCCTCGGTGCAGTTCGCCGGGGATCGCGCCCTGACCTTTCGCGTCGTCTCGGTCGGCCCCGAGCTGACGTACACCGGCTGGAGCTGGCTGACCGGCTACGTCCTCGACCGGCGCGGCCAGGCGATCGGGCGGCGCGAGATCTTCGTCCAGCTCGCCGGCCTCCGCCGCGCCCGCGCCCCAGTGCCCACGGCTCGCCGCAGCGTCAGTTCCCGGCCGGCCGCGCCCTCTGCTGCCCGGCATGATCAGGACAGGGCCGTCACTGGCGACCGCCCGAGGGTGGGTGCCCCGGCTGAGGCTGGGTGACGCGATCGGCACGTGGGCGGCACAGTGCCGGCGAGTGGACCGCCACGCGCGACGAGCGCCGACCAGCTCGCCTGCTTCACCGTCAACGGCCTGATCCGCGCGCAGATCCGAGCTATGCGCCGCGGAGGTGGCGGTGCTGCCCGAGCGGCGGGGCTCCGCACAAGGGGCGTCCTGGGTACGGTGAAGCGCCAGCGCCACACCCTCAACGGTGAAGAGCTTGGTTACCCCGCCCGCACCACAGGAGCCGAGAATGGATAACGAGATTCAGCTGATCAGTGACGGCGACGGGCTGGCGGTCATCGGTGATCCCACTGCTGTCGAGCGCTTCCTCGTCTCGGAGGGGCTGGCGTCGAAGGACCTCGAACTGCAACGGCTCGGATCTGTCCTCAGCACCGGGGCTGCAGCAGCACAGGCAGGATCCGAGATTGCCGCCCACTCGGGTCGCTGGGTGCAGCTGACCAAGGAGTCCGCGCAGGTTGTACATAAATATGGGCTGATGCAGAGCAAGACTCCGGGTGTCCACCATGCGATGGTGGGGCAGCCAGGCTCGATCAAGTCATGGCTCCAGATCTCGAAGGGGCCGGGAGCGATTGCGGGCAACCCGGCGATGCTGGCTGGTGCTGCGGGGATCATGGCGCAGGTTGCCATGCAACAGAGCATGAAGGAGATCACCGACTATCTCGCCACGATCGACGAGAAGGTCGACGACGTGCTCCGCGCCCAGAAGGACGCCGTGTTGGCCCGCATGATCGGAGTCGCCTTCGTCATCGAGGAGGCCATGACCATCCGAGAGAAGAGGGGCCGGGTCGACGAGATCACGTGGTCGAAGGTGCAGGGCGCGCCGGCGACGATCGCAGAAACCCAGGCGTACGCGTTGCGTCAACTCGACGCGCTCGCCGAGAAGCTGGAGCGCAAGACCACGATCGGTGATCTCGCCAGGGCGGCCAAGGAAGCAGAGTCCAAGGGACAGGAGTGGCTCGCTGTCCTGGCTCGTTGCTTCCAGCTGCAGGACGCGATCGCCGTGCTTGAACTCGACCGGGTGTTGGACGCGTCTCCGGGGGAGTTGGACGGGCATCGCCTCGGACTGAAGGCCGCCCGGCAGAACCGGCTGGAACTCATCTCACGGTGCACCGAGCGCCTGATGGCCCGCATGGACGCGGCTGCCGACAAGGCCAACACGAAGGTGCTGCTGCATCCGATGGACTCCCCGGCTGTGGTGCAGTCGAGCAACCACGTCTCGATCGCCGTCGTCGACTTCCACGGGCGGCTCGGGATCGAGGGCGCTCGCCAGTCGTCGGAGGCAAGACGATGGGCGGACGCGGCCAAGGAGGCGAGGGACAAGGCGCTCGAGACCGGAGCAGACGGCGTTGGTGCCGCCAGGCGCCTCGGCAACGAGACCCTCGGCCGGGCCAAGTGGGCGACGGGCAAGCTCTCCAGCCGGATCGCCGAGCGAGGGTTCCGTCGGCGCGGGGACGACGAGGAACGCGACGAGGAAGACTGAGTGGGCGGCGACGGTCAGCCACGTGGGCTCCAGCGGAACCGTACCGGTGACTCTCGGGCTCGGTATGCCTCGACAGGCTTCACTACGTGTTCGTCATCGCCCGGTGCGCGGCCTTGAGCGCCGGGACCACCGTTCCGTACAGGTACGGCGCGCTGGTCAGCCGACCCCAATGGTCGGTCAGCCGCATCGCGGACGGATGGGTGAACGCGGCGACGAGCGTGTCGACACCGGCGATCCGAGCCCGTTCGAGCTGGGGTGCGAGTTGACGCCGGCGGCTCATGAGCGCGGTGAGCGCCTTGTAGACCTCACGACCCTGGACGATGCAGAGGGTCGGTTCGAGAATCCTGATCGTCGCCGCCAAATGCGGGGCGCAGTTGCGGCTCATCGTCGCGTTGCCCAGCGACTTGGTCGAGCCGGTGACGAAGGCGGAGCACAACCGCATGTTGGCCATGGCGTAGGCGTCGAAGAGATGGACGGGACCACAGATGCCGGGTAGGTGTAGCTGCTCACCCTCCCGGTCCGCGCCGGGGTCACGGCCGACGGCGAGCCGCAGGGCGCTGGTGACACCCCGCATGTGCGGGTTCCGCGCCGTGAACGCGAGGCTCGCGGACTTCATCACCTCCGCGTGGCGTTCCTTGATCGTCACGCCCTCACGCGCCCGTCCGGTCTCCATGGCGATGACCAGAGTGCGCGACGGCAAGCCGTCGAACGCCAGGTCGTAGTGGTGGCCGACGTGCGAGAGCTGCCCGGCGGCGAACGCCGCGCCCGGACGGGGCGCCCTACCGGGACCGCCCAGCACGCTCTGCCGACAACTGTCGAGCCGCCGGCACACGCAACCACCGGAGGGACTCAGCACCTGGTCGGCCATGTACTGACCGAGCTCGTCGATGCGCCGGGTGGTGGTGATGGTGTCGCTCACGACGGTCACGGCTGCTCCCCTGATGACACGCGGATTGAGGCGTTCGAAGCTCCCGCCCGAGGGCGGGGCGTGACCGGTCCGCCAGCCTCGCCGGTTGCCGTTCCCAGCAGCGCACGGCGCAGGATCTCGGTCTCTTCCGCGCTGGGCGGACCGGCGGAACCGGGATGCCACTCGACCACGAGCCGCTGGCCCGAAGGCAGCGAGTAGATCCGCACCGCCCGGCTTTTCACCTTCGACCCGTAGTCCGTGCCGCCGGAACCCAGCACGGCGGTCAACGGGAGCCGCAGCGCGTGGGCGACAGCGTCCCACGGGCGGCCGAACGCGAAGACGTCCTGCACCGGCAGCTCGGCGATCGGCTCCCACACAAACTCCTCGATCACCTCTGGCGGCGGCCTCAGTGGGGCCGTGATGGCCTTCGAGTGCCACGGGTAGCACTCGAAGATCAGCAGATCGCGATGATCGGCGCTCGGGACCTGTAGCCATCGGCGAGTGAACTCCAGGCGGGCCCGGTAGTACCGGTTCTCACCCATCTCCTCCGGCAGCGTCCAGGGCGGTTGTACGGGCAGGTCGTCGCCCACCTGCTGTACGACCCGTACCGCCTGATCTCATCGGCGAAGATTCCGTCCCGCGCCGGAAAGCGGGAACGGAACTCGCCGGGGTTCAGGCCGAGCACCACCATCCGCGGCGTGTGCTCCAAGCTGAGAAGACCACCATGGTACGGCTCCGGAAAACCCTCACGAGTCACCTCACCGGAACCGGCACCCACATAGGACCTGAACCACTCCTTCAGCCGACCCGGGATCTGGTCTTCGCCGTCGAGCCAGGCAGCGATGCGTGCATCCCAGAAGGCCGCGACACGCTGCCGTGCGGAGGTCACCATGACGAAAAGTTCGCGACGCATCACTGGTGAGGCCAGCCTCGGACGCCGAGAATCAACCTCGTGACCGAGACCTTGCACCAGTTGGCCGCACTGCTGCAGGCCCGCGACAACCTGGACGCCAGGATCGCGGCGCTCACCGGACGGTCGGCACGGCCCGGCGACATCGGCGAGTTCATCGCCGCGCAGGTCTTCGACATCGACCTGGCCGGTACGGCTACCCAGGCCGGCTACGACGGCACCTTCCGATCCGGTCCACTCGTCGGCCGCACGGTGAACGTCAAGATTTACGGCGATGCGTTCACCGGCATCGACATCAGCCCGCACCCGTGCGACTTCTATCTGGTGTTCAGCGGTCCCCCGCGGCCACTCGTCGCCGTGCACCACCACCGGTGGCAGATATCGGCGGCGTGCCTCTTCGACGTCCGCCGCCTGCGGCAGACCCTGATCGACCGGGGTGTCAAGATCGGCATCGCCACGAGCATCCGCCGAGCCGATCTCGCAGCGGCGCGGATCTTTCCCGACGCGAGCGCGACAGCCTTGCTGCACCCGACACCAGGGCAGGCGGCCCTGTTGTCCCTGTTCGGCACGCAGATCCCTTGACCGTCTCAGCTCTGCATGGGCTGCCGCCGGGCCGGCACGTCAAGGCGCGAGGATATCAACCACAGGAAATCTTGATATCATCAGCGCCGAATTGCTGTCCGCAGGGAGGTTCGAGCCATGTCGCGAACGATCCTGGACGTTGACGACGATCTGCTCGCGGAAGCGGCGAAGATCCTGGGCACGTCGACGAAGAAGGCGACGGTCAACGCGGCTCTTGAGGCCGTCGTCAAGCGGGAGAAGCGGCGCGAATTCGCCAACTGGCTCAAGGCCGGCGGCCTTCCCGACCTGACCGGTGAAACGGGCGCGGCCAAGCCGGACGCAGCGTGAGCCGGGAGCCTTATCTCGTCGACAAGTCGGCGCTCGCCCGCTGGCCCAAGCCCGCCGTGGCGCCCGTGCTCGACGAGTTGTCCGACCGGGGGCTGCTGGCGGTGTGCGGCGCGGTGGAGATCGAGGTGATCCACAGCGCCCGCACGGCCAAGGACGCGCAACGCGCGCGGTGGCTGCTCGGCGGCTTCGAGTGGCTGGCCATGCCCGATGAGATCTGGGACCGGGCGATCGACGTCCAGGTCCAGGCGCTGCACAAGGGCAACCACCGGGCGCTGTCGATGGCGGACCTGCTGATCGCCGCCACCGCCGAACGCCACGATGCCACCGTGCTGCACTACGACGGCGACTTCGACATGATCACGGCGATCACCGGCCAGCCAACCGCCTGGGTGGTGCCTCCCGGCGCGGCTGACTGACCGGCACCGTCAGCCCGATCGTCCCAGATCGAGGCGCCTGACGGTTGGACCGGCACTACCGCCCCTGCTGCAGGGCTGCGGTCACCGCCTTCGCGTCGAAGCGGGCCGGGTCGAAGCCGGCCGCATCGTCCAGGTCCAGCCAGTCCAGCCGCTCCTGATGTTCCGGGTGACTGGGATCGCTGAGAATCTCCATTAGCTCCGCGTACCCCCACACGCCGCCGCAGTCCTCCGGCGGCGCGGCCCGCCGCCCGCCGACACACCGCGGGTACGTCACCGAGGCATCCCGGCCGAGAACCTTCTCCACCAGGACGTCGTGCTCCCAGTTGTCGCCGAAGTCGTACGTGTACCGCAGCCTGTCCCCGACGGCCGGAGCGACCTGCTCCAGGGTGACCCGCGAGGCGGCACGGTGACCGAGTTCCGGGTCGGGACGGCCGAAACTGCCGTACGGGGTTTCGAAGACGTGCAGGTGGCTGTCGTGCCAGCCGAACGCCAGTTGGATCAGCGTGTGGAGCCGGGCGAGGCTGACGTCGGCAGGCACCTCGAGCCGCCGCCAGATCGGCGGCCGCGCGCCCCGCAGACTCACCTTGATCTGCTGGACGGGTGCCGCGCCGTCCGACTTCTTCCGCTTCGGTGGCAGGCTCGTCGAGCGCCGCGGGGTGGGCAGGGCACCGCCCCGTCGGGGCGGGCTGAGCACGTCGAGCAGCGCGGAGATCGAGGCGACAGCGAGTTCGGCGTCGTGCAGCCGGCTCCGCCGGCGTTGCCGGGGCATCGGCAGCGCCCGGACCCAGGCACGGAGCAGCAGAGCCAGTGCGGCGTCGCCGGGGCCGTCGTCCTCGACAAGGGCACCCAGCACGTCGGGGTCGACGCGGTCGTGGTCGGCGCGGGCGTCCAGCGCGTCCTCCACCGCTCGGCGGAAGTCCGCCGGCCGCAGCTTCTTCTCCGTGACGTCGACGCCACCGGCGCGCAGGTCGGACAGCAACGCCTCGCGCGCCTCCGCCCACCGCCCCGCCTCGATCAACAGGAGGTGACCGGCGGCGCCACAGTCGCAGTCGTCCATGGCCACGGCGACGACGTGCGACCGTCCGGCCCGCTGGAACCGGGCGGCCAGCAGGAACGTGAAGCCGGCCGGATCGGCGAAGCGGCGGGGCTCCTCCACCGTGACCGGAGCGTCCAGCTCGGCGAGCCAGGACGGCGCCGCCACGCCGGCGCCGGCGAGCCGGCGGGCCGCCTCCGCCGCAGCGCGACTGACCTCGCCGTCGGAGACCGCAGCGATCCCCGCCAGCATCGCCCGCGCCTCCGGGGTGGCCCTCGCCTCGAACGTCGGGACGAACAGCTCCAACAACACCGGCTCGAAGTCGTCGCCGATCGTCGCCCCGATCGCCAGCAGCATCGAGGCGGCGAGCTCCACCTCCAGCGGTTCCTGCATCGCGTCGATGTCGACCGACTGCGCGAGCAGGTCGCCGATGTCGCCCGGTGTGCCCTGCACCCCGGCGCAGTGCGGGCAGTCGCACTCCTCAGGCGCGCCGAGCACAACGAGTGGCGCCCCGCTGCGGACCGATCGCTTCTTGCCGTTACGGCGCCGGTTACGGCTCACTGGACTCACGGCGCCACAGTTTGCCGCATCCCACCTGTGTGGGCCAGGCTCAACCCCAGAAAATGGCGGTCGGGTCGCGGTCCAACTCGTCGAGCAGCTTCCCGACATCGGGAGTCGGCGGCGTCAGGTCGTACCGGTGGAACCGGAGGTTACGGTCCCGGTAGTACAACGTCCAGGTGCCCGTCCGCTGCGTGTACCGCAGGCGCGCAACCGGCAGCCTGGTCCACTCCGGATTCTCCGCGGGACGCCACGGCGCGCGGCACTCGACGACGGTCAGGTGGCGCGGATCGACGTCGCATTCGATCCGCACCTGGTCCCGGACGCGCTCGGGCACGCGCCCCGCGCACCAGTCACGCACCCGCGCCACCTCTGCCTCTGGCAGTGCCATCAGGAGGCCACCACCGCGCTGCGGTGGGCGTTGACGACCCAGGCATCGGGCAGGGCGATCCACTCGTTGTCGCCCACCCGCACCACCGCGCCGTCCAGCTTGGGCAGCGTCCCCGGGTCCTCCATCGGGCAGAGCACCCACACGCCACCCGCGCCGGCCCGCGCCGCATCGGCCAACTCGTGGAGCCGCTCCATCGCCCGGTAACGAGCCAGCACCGCCGCGTCGTGCAGCAGCACCGGCCCCGCCTCGGCGCTCAGCTCGGCACGCAGCGCCGGCACGGCGAGCTGCCACGCCTGCTCCACGTACTCCCCCAACTTGATGGCGCCGCGGGAGCCCGGCTCGGCGATGTCGGCGCCCACCACGGTCTCCCAAGTGGGCTTCGGCTTCGCGTCGACCAGGCCGCGCAGCTCGCGCAGGAACACCGCCGCGACGCTGACCGGCCGGGCGTCGAACCGCCGGGCCAGCTCCTCGCGGGCCGGCGCGTAACGGTTGAGGCGTACCGTCAGCGCCCGGAACCCGCCCGCGGACCTGGCCCCGGTCAGCCGCTCCTCGGCCCGCATCGCCGCCGCCAGCTCCGGCGACTCGGCCGCCCACCGGCTCGGTGCGTCGGTGGCCGAGGGGCGACGCTGGATGATCGACATCGACGACGAGCCGGCCCGGGGCGGCGGCGGGAGGTAGTGGCCGCGATCCCAGCGCAGCTCGAAGCCCGCCTCGGCGAGCAGCCGATCCAGCTTCGGGTGCGGCGGCAGGGGCGCCAGCTCGGGGAAGCGCGCCGAGACCCGCTGCTGCACATGCTCCGGGCTGAGGGCACGCTGGTTGTCGGACGCCGGGGGCACCACGCCCGCCTGGGAGAGCCGCAGCGCCCGTACCGGCTCGAGGTCACGCGGGTAGAGCTCCAGCCGGGCGGTGGCGGCGGCGCGCTCCGACGCCACCGCGGCGAGCAGCACCCGCCGCCGCTCGTCGATCACGTCGGCCGCGCCGCCGGGCGCGGTCACCGTCGCGAGGGTACGCATGACCGTGGCCGCGCTGGGCAGCACCTCGCTGGCGGCGAGCCGGTCGGCGGCCTTGCCGAGCGCGTCGGCGTAGTCGAGCAGCGCCGGCGCGGCCGGGGTGTCCGGCGCATCGTCCTCGCCCGCCTCAAGGGCGACCAGGAGCCGGTCGCCGCCCGGGTGCGGCTTGCCGTCGATGTCGGCGCGGGCGTGCCGGCGCAGCAGGAGACGCGGCTCCTCCTCGAGAGCGTCGACCTCGACGGCGGCCCGCAGGGCGGCGACCGCGACGGCCAGCCTCAGGTCGTCGCCGGTGCGCACCGACCCGCGGCTGGTCAGCAGCGCCGTGGCCAGCTCGGCGGCGCCCATCACCCGCCCACCGTCGCGCAGCAGCTCGATGATCTGGGTACGCACACTGCCCACCACGGGCAGGTCGTGCCAGCGTTTGCGCTGCTTGCCGAGGATCTGGGCGATCCGGCCGGAGGTCACCCCGACGGTGGCGGCGACCAGCGGCTGCTGCGGCCAGAGCGGCAGCGCCGGCAGCGCGCCGGACTCGTCGGGCAGGTTCAGCAGCAGTCGGGTGGCCTCGACCTCGGCGGTGTTGCGGCCGTTCTTCGCCGGGACGAGCAGGGTCGCGATCGCGTCGAGGCCGACGCGTACCAGGTCGACCTCGCCGGCCCCGGCGGTGGTCTCGGTGGCCACCTCGGCGGTGGCCGCCTTACGGGCGGCGGCCGAGGTGGGGATGGTCTCCCGCTCCCCCAGCCGGTTGCGCCACTCCTTGACCCGGCGCTGCAGCTCCTTGCGGGTCTTGGCGCCGAGGCCGGGAAGCGTGGCGAACGTGTTGTTGCCGACCGCGAGCAGCTCGCCGACGGTGGTGGCGTCCACCCGGTGCGCGGCGGAGACCGCCCGCGGGGTGAGGCCGGCGGCCTCCAAGGCGGTGGCCCGGGTCGCCTTGGCGGCGGCCTCCTCGCGGGCCTGCTCGGCGGCCTTCTCGTCCGGCTCCTCGGCCTCGATCTCCGGGTGGTCGGAGCCGACCGGGGTGCTGGCGTCGGAGCGGCGGAACACCTGCTGCCAGGCGTCGCGCATGTCCTTGAGCGAGCCGAAGCGGCGCCGGTGGTCGCGGTGCAGCGCCTGGTGGAAGAACTCCACCAGCCCGTCGCGGACGGCCGGGTCGAACGCCTCGGCGGCCAGCACCGGAGGGCCCTCGGTGAGCTGCGGCTCGGTGCCGCCGTCGCCCCAGACCGGAAGCTCGCCGGAGGCCATCTCGTGCAAGGTGACGGCGAGGGCGTACCACTCTGCGTGCTTGTCGTAGACCTGCCGGGTGGCGGTGCCGAGGAACGGGTCCAGGTAGCGGGGGGTGCCGGCGACGAGTTCCTTGACCGAGACGCCGGCCAGGGAGAAGTCGAAGAGCACGAGCTGCCGGGTGCGGTTGGGGCGTACCCGGATCGCGATGTTGTCCGGCTTGATGTCCCGGTGGTAGACGCCCTCGCCCTCCAGGTAGTCGAGGGCGCCGAACAGGTAGTCGCTGTAGGTCTCCAGCTCGTCGACCGTGAGCCGGCCGTCGTCGCGCAGTTTGCGGGCAAGGGTCAGCTCACCGGCGTGTTCGAGAACGATCACCGTACGGTTGGCGATCTGCAGCGGCTCCGGCCGGGCGAGCCGGATCACGCGGGAGTCGGTGAGCGGCCGGAGCACCCGGGCCTCGTGGGCGAGCCGGGCGGCCTTCTCGTCGGAGAGGCCGACCTTGAGCACCTCGTCGCGGCCGGTGCGCTCGTTGCGGGCGAGGAACGCCCGGCAGGTCGACCCGGTGCCCAGCCGCTTCGTGATCTTCCACTCGGCGACCCGGTCGCCGCCCCGGGCTTCGAGCGGGTCGCTCTCCTCCGGCTCGGGCTCGTCGGGGTGCACGGAGGCGGGCGGCGGCGCGGTCAGCTCGTTCTCGACCTCTTCGAGCATCTCGACGAAGTCGGCGACGGTGGTGAGGCGCTGCGCGGGCACCGGGGCGGTGGCCGCCTGGATCAGCTCGTCGGCGAACTCGCTGATCCCGTCGGTCACCGACGAGGGCCGCAGGCCGTTGTCCCGGGCGATCCGCGCCAGCAGCTCCTGACGCTTCGCCGCCGGCGGCTGGCCGGTGAGGATCAGGTACGCCAGGGCGCCCAGCCCGAACACGTCCATGGCGACCGGGTCCGGCCGTGGCGTGGTCAACTCCGGCGCGAGGTACGCCTCGGCGGAGAGTTCGATGTGCGAGGCGGCGTGCGAGGAGAGGGTGACCGGGTCCCCGCTGCTCCCGCCGGCCGAGTCCGCCGCCCGGGTGGCGGCCTGCCAGTCGCTGATCTGCAACTGCGGGACCAGCCAGGCCTCGTCCTCGCTGCCCCCGCGCCGCTTCGGCCCGGGCGTGACCAGCACGCTGCGGGCGGAGAGGGCGCGGTGGTGCAGGCGACGCCGGTGGGCGTACGCGACGGCCTCCGCGAGTTGCCGGATCATCGCCAGCCGGCTCAGCGGGTCGAGCCGCTCGCCGTACTGGGCGATGTAGTGGTCCAGCCGTAGGGTGCGCGGGTCGTGGCGGAAGATCAGCGCCGGCCCCGCCTCGTGGGACTCCATGGAGTCGACCCGCACGATGCCCGGGTGGTTGATGCCGTGCAGCACCGTCATCTCGCGCTTGGCGGCGCGCTCGATGCTCGCCCGCTCCGCCTGCACGGCGTTCCGCTCGACCAGGTAGATGCGGATCCGGCGGTGTTCGCGTTCCAGGTCCCGGTGACGGGCGTGGTGGTCCTGCCAGGTGGGGCCGAGGTCGAACGGCCGGGTCTCCAGCTGCCAAGAGCCGACCTGGTAGTGCTTGCGGCTGCGCGCAATACCGACGGCGTTGAGCAGGTCGGGCAGCGCGGCGGACATCTCCTTGGTGACCCGCTGCCGCTCGTCCTGCGGCGGCCGCTGCAACAGCGAGGTGATGGTGGGCAGCGGGCCGGGCTGGTGTCCGGGCGCCGGCTCGGGGCCGTAGACGCCGTGCAGGTGGTGGTCGGAGAGTTCGACCCGCAAGCCCGGCTTGGACAGGAACACCGCCGCCTGCACGAACGGCACCCTGATCGGGGCACCCCTGCGCTGGCTGGCCGCGACCTGGAGCAGGGACTTGAGCTTCTTGGCCTTCATGTCCGCCAGATGCAGCGGGTTGTCGAAGGTCCGGGTGTTGCTCTGGTTGGAGAGGATCCAGTTGGAGCCGCTGGAGGCAAGCCGGCCGTTCAGGCTCTTGATTTCGATCAGGTAGAGCCCGCTCGGGGTCGCCACCAGCAGGTCCACCTCATAGGGGTGGCCGGTCTGGGCGGTGAAGGTGAAGTTCGACCAGGCCCGGAAGGGCTCGCTGTCCGGCAGCAACGCCTGGACGTGCGCGAGCGCCTCCCGCTCGTGCGTGAACTGCGACGGGGTGATCGTCGTCCACCGGCCTTCCTGCATGACGGAGATCCTAGGCCCACTCCGCTCCCTCTCCCTTGCCCACCGAGCCGAGCCGCGATCCTGGCCCGCCGCCCGCGCGGCTGCCGCCCATCACCGTGCCGCCTTGTTAGCGTGGGACGACGATTCGCCATCGGCCCGCCGCGGCGACTCGGCACACCCCTCACCCGACCACCCTGGGTGGCGCGACGCACCCCGGGCGGGAAGGCCGCTGCCAGGAAGGGGTGCGATGACCGGGACGTCCGACGACGGCACCCGAGGCGGCGGGACGGACGACACCCGCGGGCCGGCGGGCTTCGACGGGTCCGCGGCATCGCGACCGGGGCCGCCGGATGCCCGGTCGACCGACGGCTGGCAGCGGCGCTGGCGGGACCGCGCGGCGAGGCTGCGGGAGCAGGGACGGGACCGGGCGCAGGAGTGGTGGCCGAAGATCCGACCGCTGCTGGCGCAGTTCCGCTGGTCGGACGAGCCGCCCCCCACCGTCATGATCGTCGACCGGCGGATCCCCCCGGCGCTGATGGTGCCGGCGCAGGGCCAGGTGTACGGCTTCGTCGTGCGGGCCACCTTCACCTGGTGCTCCGACTCGGCGCGACCGGAGCTGTTCGGCTGGTACGTCGACTACTTCCAGCCGCAGGCCGTCCAGCGACTGCAGCGCATCGCCGCCCGGTGTGCCCGGGAGGTCCCGCCGCACCGCCCGCGCGAGGTGGAGATCGCCCTGTACGAGGCGCTGACCGGCGACGACGCCCTCCCGTGGCGCTACGAGCGCGGCGAGGTCACGTTCAGCTGCGAGGCGGACGTGTCCGTGCACCTCGACCAGCGGGTCCGCCGGCTGCTCCAGCCGTACTGGGACCAGCGCATCGCCCTGGAGTGCGAGCGCGACCTGGACCGGCGGCGGGCCGAGTACGAGCAGGAGCGGGGCCAGCGCGAACCGGCGGAGCCGACCGGGCAGGACGCGCCGCCGGCGTCCGGGATGCCGGAGGCGCTGCGGGAAGAGCATCCGCCGCAGCAGCGGAAGGCCGACCCGGCCGACCCGCCCAGCCCGACCACCGAACAGCACCGCCGGCAGCCCCGGCCGGACTCCCCGGTGGAGCAGTTCACCCCGCTCGAACCGTTGCTGCCGTCGCCCGGCGAGCAGCCGCCGCGGCCCGCGGCCGGGCCGCGGCCGGCGTCGGCGCAGCCGGGCGATACTTCCCCGACGTCGGGCGACCCGGAGCACCCCGGGCCGCCCGGCGCCTGAGCCGGCGGCTCAGCAGCTGTTCTTGCTGGTCTGGTTGCGCTTGAGGTAGTCGGACCAGGTCACGCCCTGGACGACCGCGACGACCACGCTGCCGTCGTGGATCTGCTCGTAGTGCAGGTGCGGGCTGAGGTCGTACTTGGCCGAGGAGGCGCCGACCTTGCCGATGACGGTGCCCAGCTTCACCGTGTCACCCTTGGCGACGAGGCGCTCGCTGAGGTGGGCGTAGCGGGTGCGCCAGCCGTCGCCGTGCCCGATGACGACTGTGTTGCCGTACCCGGTGGTCGTCGAGTAGTACGACTCCAGCACCGTGCCGCCGGCGCTGGCGAGCACCCGGCGACCGAGGTCGTCGGGGTTACCGTTCGCGTCGTAGTGATTCCAGTCGATGGAGTGGGCCGGGCTGTGGCCGTTCCAGTTGTTGCCCTGCCACGTCTGGCCGCACAGGAACGGCATCTTGAACGCCGGCCGGGCGGCCTGCGCGGGTTGCGCCCCGAGCAGCGTGGCGGCCACGACCGTCACGGTGGCCAGCGCCAGGAAGCGCCAGCGCGCCCCGGTGAGCAATGCGGACATCGATCCCCCTGTAGAAGTTCAACGATGGACACCGATGCTATGGGCGGAGACCCGTCGTGGTAAATAGTTACCGGCTTGAGTGCCTGACGGAAGCTTTCCTACCCCCGGCACCGCGCCGGCCGGTCGCGTCGCGACCCGTACGGCAGAATCGGCGGGCGATGGAGACGGCGAGGACCCTCACCGCGCTCGCCGACCTGGCCCCGGCCGGCGCCGAGCAGACCTTCGACGTGTCCGGGTCCGGCCGCCCGCTGGTCTGGCTGCCCGAACCCGACCGGGGGCCGCGCAGCGCCCGGCTGGACCGCCTCGCGGCGCTGGACGCGCTGCACCGCGACGAGCGGATCCTGCGCCGGGGCCTGGCCTTCGTGGTGGGCGGAGCCGACCTGGACGGCGGCCGGCGACGGGTCCGGCTGCCGCTGCTGGCCCAGCCGGTACGGCTGGAGCGCACCCGCCGCGGCTACCGGGTCGTGCCGGCCGGCGACCTCGAACTGACCCCGTTGATCGAGGACCGGGAACTCGCCGCCCGGCTGGAGGCCGCGCCGGGGCTGGCCGGGCCGGGCTGGCTCGCCGCGCCCGGCACCACCGCCTGGATCACCGCCGCCGCCGAGGCCGCCGGCCTCAAGCCGGAGGCGGTGGTCGCGCGCCCACCCCGGACCGTCGACGACGGCGCCCTCACCGGGGTCGCCGCCGCCGCGCTCTTCGCCACCCGCGACGTGCTCGCCGGCGGCCTGCGCAACACCCTGCTCAGCTGGGCCACCCGGCCCGGACTGGTGGACACGGCGCTGCGCCGGCTCTACGTCGGTGACGGCGTCGCCGGGACCCCGCCGGACGAGGACGAGGTGCTCTCGCCGCTGCCGCTGACCGCGGCGCAGCGGGAGGTGGTCCGGCGGACCAGAAACGAGCCGGTCGTGGTGGTCTCCGGCGCGCCTGGCAACGGCAAGAGCCACGCCCTGGTCGCCGCCGCGCTGGACACGGTGGACCGGGGTGGCTCCGTGCTGGTGGCCACCCAGTCGGTGCACGCCGCCGACGTGCTGGGTGAGCTGCTGCGCCGCCACCCCGGTCCGACGCCGGTGCTGTTCGGGGACGCCGAGCGCCGCGAGGCGATCGCCACCGACCTGGCCGGCGGCGCGTCGGCGGGCGCGGGCGACGCGACGCTGCGGGAGGATGCCGCGGCCGTGGCGGCCGCCCGGGACCGGATGGCCGCCGTACTGGCCGGTCTGGTCGCCGCCCTCGACGAGGAACGGCTGGCCGCCGCGCTGCCCGGTTGGCAGCCGTTGCTGCCCGCCCTGTCCCGGGAGGTGCCGGGGGTGTTCGACCCCGACACCGACCTGGCCGAGGTCCGGGCCACGCTGACCGAGGCGACCCGGCCCGGCGACGGCTGGTGGCGGCGCCGGCGACGGGCGCAGGCCGGGCGGCGGCTGCGGCGGCTGGCCGGCGGTGGCGGGGACGTGCCGGTGGACCGGTTGCGGGCCGCGCTGGAGGCGGCGACCGCGGTCCGCGCGGCGGCCCGGCTCGCCGCCGCCGGCGGCACCGACCTGGCACCGGCCTGGGGCAGGCTGGCCGAGGCGGACGCCGCCCTGGCCGGGGCCGTCGGCGCGGCGATGCGGCACCGGGCGACCAGCGCCCGGCGGTGGACCGACGCGGCGCGGCGCGCCACCAGCGGTCTCGGCGCGGCGCTGCGGGCCGGCCGCAACCGCCGCCGCGAGCTGCTCGCCGGCCTCGATGCCGAGGCGCTGGTCCGGGCGCTGCCGCTGTGGGTGGGCACGGTCGCCGACGTCGAGGACCTGCTGCCGCCGGTGGCCGGGATGTTCGACCTGGTGGTGCTCGACGAGGCGGCGCACATCGACCAGCTCCGGGCCGCGCCGGTGCTGGCCCGGGCGCGCCGCGCGCTGGTCGCCGGCGACCCCCGGCAGCTGCGGTTCGTGTCGTTCGTGTCCGACGTCGACATCGACGCCACGCTGCGCCGGCACGGCCTGGAGCGGTACGGCGACCGGCTCGACGTGCGCCGTTCCAGCGCCTTCGACGTGGCGGCCGGCGCCGCCCCGGTGAGCTGGCTGGGCGAGCACCACCGCTCCGTCCCGCATCTGATCCAGTTCTCCGCCCGCCGGTTCTACGGGGACCGGCTGGAACTGGTCACCCGGCATCCGCGCAACGAGCGCGCCGACGTCATCGACGTGCTGACCGTCGCCGACGCGACGGTCACCGACGGCGTCAACCAGGCCGAGGTGGCCGCCACGCTCGACCTGGTCCGGCGGCTGGCGGCCGAACCGCCGCCGGGCGGGATCGCGGTGGTCAGCCCGTTCCGGGCGCAGGCGGACGCCCTGGAGGCCGCGCTGCTGGCCGCCTTCGACGTCGACGAGATCGAACGCCTCGGGCTGCGCTCGGGCACCGTGCACGCGTTCCAGGGCAGCGAGGCGGACATCGTGCTCGCCTCGCTCGGACTGGTCGACGCCGACCCGCCGGCCCGGCACCGGTTCGTGGCCGACCCGAACCTGTTCAACGTGCTGGTCACCCGGGCCCGCAGCCGGCTGACCGTGGTCACCTCCCTGCGCGCGGCCGAAGGGCTGGTGGGCGACTACCTGGCGTACGCGGGACGACCGCCGGCGGCGCCGGCGGCGGCGCCGGTGACGGGCTGGACCGCCGGCCTGGCCGAGGAGCTGCGCCGGTTGGGGCTGGCGGTGCGGCCCGGCTACCCGGTGGGCCGCTGGCGGGTCGACCTCTGCGTGGGTGCGGACGCGGACGCCGTCGGCGTGCTCTGCGCGGTGCACCCGGACGGGCCGGCGGCGCACGTGGAGCGGCAGCGGACCCTGATCCGGGCGGGGTGGCGGCTGCACGACGTGTTCGCCAGCCGCTGGGCGGACGACCCGATCCGGGCGGCCCTCGACCTGGCGTCCCGGCTCGGCCGCGGGTGACGGCCGGCCGGGCGCCGGTCAGGGCTGCGGCACCTGCTCCGGCTGGGTTCGGCGACCGCACAGGAACGCGGCCAGTCCCGAGCCGTCCTCGGTGGCCAGGAACGCCCCGCGGGCGTTGAGCAGCGTCTCATCGGCGTGCGCGAGGCAGCCCCACACGGTGTCGCCCCAGGAGTCGGCGAGCTTGACCTCGGCCGGGTCCGGGCAGGTGTCGCCGCGCGGTCCGCCGATCTGGCAGCGGGCGGGCGCGCCGCCGGACCGCCGGACGGTCCGGGCGGCCTCGCGGATCAGCGAGAACCGGGCCTCCTTGTCGGCGTCCGGATCCCGGGTCTGCTCGGGTACGGCCCGGCGCTGGCCGAACACGACCACGTTGCCGTCGGGGTCGGTGGTGCGGCACTCGCCGCCGGGGGCGTGCTCGGGGCGGCCGGCCCGTTCGACGGTGTGCCCGGCGTCGGTCAGCCGCGCCATCGTGGCGGCGAGGTCGTCGACGTAGAGGTAGATGAGCAGGGGCAGTTCGACGGTGACCAGGCGGGGCTGCACCTCCGCCAGCAGCAGGGTCAGCTCTCCGCACTGCAGGTAGGACCAGCGGGACGTGCCGTCGCCACCGGTGCGCACCTCGGAGTAACCGAAGGCCTCGTAGAACCGCCGCGCGTCAGCCGCGTCGGAGACGTACAGCACCGGCACCTGGGCCTGCACTCCGTTATGCACCGCGCCACTCTACCCACGGAGGACGTACAACTCACGTCTTGGCGATCGGGTCTGTTTTCGGTACAAGCAGGCTCGCCCCGTCGACTAGCCTCACCCGGCATGACCGTGACCTCCCCGGTACGCACCCGCCTCACCGACGGGCGGCTGCACGCCTACGACCTGACCAGCTCCACCGCGACCGGACGCCTCACCCCCGACGCCGTCTTCGACCTCGGCGGCGCGGCCGACCGGATCGAGGGCTGGGCGGTGACCCGCGACCTGCGCCGACTGGTGTACGCGACGATCGACGACGTGCGGTGCGTCGACCGGGACGGCCGGACGATCTGGCGGGTCGACTTCGGCCCCCGGCCGGCGCAGAAGCTCGTCAACGCCGGCGTCTCCTGCGCGTTCTCCGCGGACGAGCGGCTGGTCTGGGTCTACCGCCCGGACGGGATGACGCTGCGCGGCGACCGGCTGGACCGCTGGCTGGTGCTCGACGCGGCCACCGGCGAGGTACGGGCCGAGACCGGGCTGCCGAGCGTCGGCCACGGCAGCGAGCACTTCGTCGAGCCGGACGGCGTGCACCTGCTGCTCGACGTCGGCGAGGGGCAGGACGGCTCGCGGGCGTTTCGGGGGCGCCTGACGGAGACCGGCATCGACCTGAGCGAGCTGTGGGACGGCGACCGCAGCGTGATCGGCTTCGCACCCGACGGGCGGCAGCTGATGACCGTGCACCACGAGCAGGAGGACGCCGCCTTCCACACCTGGCCGGGCGGCGACGTGGCGGTCCGGGTCCCGCTGGGCGCCTTCGGCCACGAGTGGGGCGACGCGCTCGTCGAGTGGGCCGGCGGCTACCTCGACGGGGACACCGCGGTCGTCGTGATCGTCGGCGAGGACGAGGAGACCGAGCAGGAGTGGCACCGGCACCACCTGGTCGACGTCCGCACCGGCGCGCTGCGGGGCGCCCTCGACGTCGCCACCCGGCACGCGTACGACCTGGAGCCGCTCGGCGACGGGAGCTGGCTGCGGACCGACGACGACGGCGAGTTCCGGCGCGACCGCCCGGAGGCCGCCTGACCAGCCGGCCGACGCCCGCCCGCGCTCAGGCGGCGAGCGACGCGTACCGGCCGTCGCGGTCGAGCAGGCTCTGGTGGGTGCCGGACTCGACGATCCGGCCGTGATCCAGCACCGCGATCTGGTCGGCGTCGCGGACGGTGGAGAGCCGGTGCGCGATGGTCACCACGGTCCGGCCCCGGGCCAGCTCGTCGAAGGCGCGCTGCACCGCGCGCTCGGTCTCGGTGTCCAGCGCGCTGGTCGCCTCGTCCAGCACCAGGATCCGCGGGTCGCGCAGCAGCGTACGGGCGATGGCCAGCCGCTGCTTCTCGCCGCCGGAGAAGCGGTGGCCGCGGGAGCCCACCGTCGTGTCGTACCCGTCGGGCAGCGCGGCGATCAGGTCGTGGATCTGCGCGGCGCGGGCGGCGGCCTCGATCTCGGCGTCGGTGGCGGCCGGCCGCGCGTACCGGAGGTTCTCCCGCACGCTGGCGTGCAGCAGGTAGGTCTCCTGGCTCACCACGCCCACGACGGCGGCGAGGTCGGTCAGGCGCAGGTCGCGCAGGTCGATGCCGTCGACGGTGATCCGGCCCGCGTCGGGGTCGTGCAGCCGGCTGATCAGGGCGGCGAGCGTGGTCTTGCCGGAGCCGGTCTCCCCGACCAGGGCCAGGCTGGTGCCGGCCGGGACGTCCAGGCTGACGCCGGCCACCGCGGTGGTGTCGCTGCCCGGGTAGCTGAAGGTGACGTCGGAGAAGCGCAGGTGGCCGCGGATCCGCGTCGGGTCGACGGTCACCGGCCGCACCGGGTCGGCCACCTCGACGGGCAGGTCGAGGTACTCGAAGATCCGGGCGAACAGCGCCAGCGAGGCGGTCAGCGACACGCCCACGTTGAGGAGACCCATGAGCGGCCGGAACAGGCTGCCCTGCAGGGCGGTGAAGGCGACCAGGGTGCCGATGGTGAGCGTGCCGGCGGTGCCGGGCAGGCCGGCGCCGAGGTAGATCACGGCGGGAATGGCGGCGAAGATCACCGTCATCGAGGCCATCCGCCAACGGCCGGCCAGCTCGGAGCGCAGCTCCAGATCGACCAGGCGGGCCGAGGAGGCGGTGAACCGGTCGACCAGCGTGGCCCCGGCGCCCAGGGTCTTGGCGAGCTGCACGCCGCTGACCGACAGCCCCTCCTCGATGGTGACGTTGAGGTCGGCCAGCTCCCGTTGGCGCCGGGCGGTGATCTCCCGGCGCAGCCGGGCGACCCGGCGGGTCAGCCAGATGGCCGGTGGCAGCACGACCACCGACACGAGGGAGAGCCGCCAGCTCAGCGCCACCATGGCGATGGCCGTGGCGACGACGGTGGTGAGGTTGGCGGCGATCGAGGTGGCGGTGGAGGTGACCACCGTCTGCATGCCGCCGATGTCGTTGGTGATCCGCGACTGCACCTCGCCGGTGCGGGTGCGGACGAAGAAGCCGATCGACTGGCGCTGGAGGTGGGTGAAGACGTCGGTGCGCAGCCGGTGCATCACCTCCTGCCCCACCCGGGTGGAGATCCAGGTCTGGACCACACCGAGCACGGCGGTGACCGCGGCCACGCCCACCATGCCGGCGACCAGCCAGGCGAGCAGCGTCAGGTCGCGCTCCGGCAGGGCCCGGTCGATCACGCTGCGCAGCAGGAACGGCGAGGCCATCGCGAGCACCGACGACGCCACGATGATCGCCACCACCACGGCGAGCTGGCCGCGGTGGGCGGTGAAGAGGCCGCCGACCCGGCGCAGCGGGACCCGGCGGGCCTGCGCCTTCTCGGCGGCGGTGACGGTGGTGCGGCCGCCTCCGCGGCCGTCTCGGGATCCGTCCAAGGGGTGCCTCTCTCGTCGGGGATATTGCTGAGGTTGCCTCATCATGAGGTAGCAACAGCAAGTGCTGCTACCGTATTCCGGTGACCGACAGCGACGAGGAGAGCCTGGCCGAGGTCTTCTGGGCGGTGGCCCGGCGGCTGCGCCACCAGTCGAAGCGCACCCTCGAACCGTGGGAGATCAACCCGGGGCACGCCCGGGCACTGGCGGTGCTGATGCGGCACGGTCCGCTGCGGCTCAGCGCGCTCGCCGAGCACCTGCGCATCGCGCCCCGCTCGGCCACCGAGGTGGTCGACGGCCTCGAGGAGCGGGGGCTGATCGCCCGCCGGCCCGATCCCGCCGACCGGCGCGCCGTCCTGGTCGCGCTCACCGACGAGGGCGGCCGGCTCGGCGAGGCGATCCGGGCGGCCCGGGCCGCCGAGGCGGAGCGCTTCTTCGGCAGCCTCGACCCGGAGGAACAGGCCGAACTCGGCCGGATCCTGCGTCGCCTGCGCGACGACTGACCGGAGCGGCGCCGGGCTACCGGAGGCCGGCGGCGATGGCGTCGACCAGCAGCGCGCCGAGGGTCCGGGCCATGGTGGCCCGGGCGGCCTCGACGTCGAGCCCCATCGCGTCGCGCATCATCGCCCAGGCGGCCCAGGTGCTGGCCACGGTCAGGGCGTCCAGCAGCTGCCCGCGCCCCTCCCCCGCGTGGGCCAGCTCGTGGTCGAAGACCAGCTCGATCTCCCGGCGGACCCGGTCGATCGCCAGCTCGCGGTTGCGGCGGAGCTGCCGGGAGAAGGGCTCCCGCAGCGCCGAGGCGCGCGCCGACGGCCCCAGCGCCTCCAGCATCCGCGCCCGCTGGTCGCTAAACTCCGCGATCCGGCGGGTGAGCGGCAGCTCGGCCGGGATCGGCCGCCACAGCGCGCCCAGCCGCTCGCCGATCCGCTGCCCGGTCGCCGCGAACAGGGTCTCCATGTCCTTGAAGTTGGTCCACAAGGTACGCAGCGAGACCCCCGCGCGTTCGGCGATGCGCTCCCCGGTGGGCCGGAGGTCACCCTCGTCAATCAGCGCCAGGTGCGCCGCGACGATGGCCGCCCGGGTCCGCTCGGCCCGAGCCGCCCGGCCGTCCACCCGTGCCGGCACGTCGGTGTCCACCTCGATCATGCGATGGCCCCCTGCGATGCTGCCGGAAAACTGCAGCGGGAGTGTATCGATCGCCGGGCTGCCGGTCGGGCCCGAGCCGACCGGCCCGGCGCCGCCGGTGCGACCCGCCGGAAGCGTGCCCGCCGGCGGGTCCGGGCGGGACGCCGGGTGGGGGGGCGGGGGGGGGTGATCCGGGAGGGGGGGGCGGATGGGGTGGAGGGGGGGGCGGGGGCGTGGGGAGAGGGGTGGCCGGGAGGGCGC
>NZ_JBJZOG010000039.1:0-59339 GCF_047200535.1 Micromonospora mangrovicola
CCCCCTCCCCCCCCCCCCCCCCCCCGGAACCCGGCCGGATCGTCGGGCGGCGAACCGCCCTGGTCAGAGCGGCCGGCCGGCAGAAGTGACGGTGGACATATCCGTGCCGGGTCGGCGGAGCCTGCGTCGAGCGGTAAGGATGAGGGAGAAAATTGCGGCTTACGGCGGGGGAGAACGGTGGCGAGCGGGACAAGTCGGGACGTCGTCGGTCAAGGATTGCGGGTGCTCGGCCGGGCCGTCCGGGAACAGCCGA
This sequence comes from Micromonospora mangrovicola, assembly GCF_047200535.1. NCBI lineage: Bacteria > Bacillati > Actinomycetota > Actinomycetes > Micromonosporales > Micromonosporaceae > Micromonospora > Micromonospora mangrovicola. The sequence goes on from NZ_JBJZOG010000039.1 coordinate 254, forward strand.
GGATCTTCGCCGTCGCGGTGGCCGGCAGCGTGCTGTTCGGCCTCATGGTCATCGCCAGCGCGTACGTCGTCGGCGGGGTGGTCGGCAAGGTGGTCGTCCCGGCCATCTCCCGGGGTTCGGTGGCCCGTGGCGCGCTCGCGCTGGCCGCCGCCGCCCTGCTCGGCATCAGCGTGGTGCGGGTGGTCGGCATCTTCGGCCGCCGGCTCGGCGCCGGCTACATGCAGTACCGGCTGCAGGCCGCCTACCGCCGCCGGGTCACCCGCCGCTACCTCGACCTGCCGCTGGCCTGGCACCACCGCAACGCCACCGGCACCCTGCTCTCCAACGCCAACTCGGACGTGGAGGCCGCCTGGTACCCGATCGCGCCGCTGCCCTTCGCGGTCGGCACGCTGGTGATGCTGGTCGGCGCGGTGGTCTCGCTCTTCCTCACCGACTGGGCCCTCGCGCTGGTCGGCCTCGCGGTCTTCCCGGGGCTCTTCGCGCTCAACGTGGTCTACTCCCGCCGGATGGCCCCCCGACAGGCCCGCGCCCAGCGGCTGCGGGCCGAGGTCAGCGGCATCGCCCACGAGAGCTTCGACGGCGCGCTGGTGGTCAAGACGATGGGCCGCGAGGCGCAGGAGACGGCCCGGTTCGCCGCCCGCGCCGGCGAGCTGCGCGACGCGCTGATCGCGGTCGGCAAGCTGCGCGGCGTCTTCGACCCGATGCTGGAGACCCTGCCCAGCCTCGGCACCCTGGCCGTGCTGGTGGTCGGCGCGATCCGGTTGCAGCAGGGCGCGATCAGCGTGTCCGAGCTGGTCAGCGTCGCCTTCCTGTTCACCGTGCTGGCGTTCCCGGTGCGGGCCATCGGCTGGGTGCTGGCCGAGCTGCCGCGCAGCGTGGCCGGCTGGGACCGGGTGCGCCGGGTCCTCGACGCCACCGGCGAGATGCCGTACGGCGCGACGACCCTGGACCCGGCCACGCGGACGCCGGCCACCCTCGCCTTCCACGACGTCCACTTCGGCTACGAGCCGGCCGAGGCGCACCTGCCCGGCACCGAGGTCCTCGGCGAGGTCACCTTCACCGTGCCGGCCGGCAGGACGGTCGCCCTGGTCGGGCCGACCGGGGCCGGCAAGTCCACCATCACCTCCCTCGCGGTGCGGCTGGTCGACCCGCGCGCCGGCACCGTCACCCTGGACGGCGTCGACGTCCGCGAGCTGACCGCCGCCTCGCTCCCGTCGACGGTGGCCCTGGTCGCCCAGGTGCCGTTCATCTTCGACGACACCGTCCGGGCCAACATCACGCTGGACCGGCCCGGAATCGGCGACGAGGAGGTCTGGGCGGCGCTGCGACTGGCCGAGGCGGACGGCTTCGTCGCCGCCCTGCCGGACGGGCTGGACACCATGGTCGGGGAGCGGGGCACCTCGCTGTCGGGCGGCCAGCGGCAGCGGCTCACCCTCGCCCGGGCGCTCGCCGGCCGGCCCCGGCTGCTGGTACTCGACGACGCCACCAGCGCCGTCGACCCCCGGGTCGAGGCGGCGATCCTGGCCGGGCTGCGCGCTCCGGCCGACGGTGGCGCACCCGCGTCGATCCTGGTGGTCGCCTACCGGCGGGCCACCATCGCGCTCGCCGACGAGGTGATCTACGTCGAGCAGGGGCGGGTGCTCGCCCGGGGCACGCACCCGGAGCTGCTGGCCACCGTGCCCGGCTACGCCGACCTGGTCACCGCGTACGAGCAGGCCGAGCAGGAACGGAAGCAGACCCGCACGTACGACGAGGTCACCCCGCTGACCTCCGGCCTGGAAGTCGAGGTTGACCGGTGAGCGCGAGTACGACCACGCCCGAGGCGACCGAGTCGACCTGGCGGACGCTGCGGCGCGGGCTCGCGCTCTCGCCCGAGTTGAAGACCGGGCTGGCCGGCACGCTCGGCCTGGCGCTGGTCTACATGGTCGGCCGGGTCGCCGTGCCGGTGGCCGTGCAGCGCGGCATCGACCACGGCATCGTCGGCGGCCTGGACCTGGACGTGGTCTCGCTGACGGTGATCGTCACCGCCGCCGTGCTGGTGGTCACCACCACCTGCGGCTACCTGATGATGCGCAGGCTCTTCACGGTCAGCGAGACGGCGCTGGCGGGCGTGCGCACCCGGGCGTTCCGGCACGTGCACGACCTGTCGATGCTGCACCAGCAGTCGGAGCGGCGCGGCTCGCTGGTCTCCCGGGTCACCAGCGACGTCGACCAGATCACCCAGTTCCTCCAGTGGGGCGGCGTGATCCTCATCGTCAACCTGGGCCAGCTGGTGGTCACCACCGCGGTGATGCTCGCCTACTCCTGGCAGCTCACCCTGGTGGTGCTCGCCGCGTTCACCCCGGCGGTGCTGGTGATCCGGCTGCTGCAGCGCCGGCTCGCCGGCGCGTACGGCCTGGTCCGGCAGCGGATGGGCACCCTGCTCGGCGCCATCGGCGAGAGCGTGGTGGGTGCCCCGGTGATCCGGGCGTACGGGATCGCCGGGCGGACCGCCCGGCGGCTCGACACGGCGATCGAGGGGCAGCGGCAGGCCCAGCAGAAGGCCATCCGGATCAGCATCATGGGCAGCTCGGTGGGGGAGCTGGCGGCGGGCCTGGCCCTGGCCGGCGTGGTGGTGGTCGGGGTGAACCTCGGCGTGGACCGCACGCTGACCATCGGTCAGCTGACCGCGTTCCTGTTCCTGGTGACGCTCTTCATCCAGCCGGTGCAGATCGCCACCGAGGTGCTCAACGAGGCGCAGAACGCGATCGCCGGCTGGCGCCGGGTGCTGGACGTGCTGGACGTCGCGCCGGACGTGGCCGACCCGGGGAAGCAGGGGCGGGAACTGCCGCCCGGCCCGCTGGACATCCGGTTCGCCGGGGTGACCTTCGCGTATCCGGGTGGGCCGCCGGTGCTGCACGACGTGACCCTGGAGATCCCGGCGAAGAGCCGGGTGGCCGTGGTCGGCGAGACCGGCAGCGGCAAGACCACCTTCGCCAAGCTGCTCACCCGGCTGATGGACCCCACCGAGGGCGAGGTGCTGCTCTCCGGCGTGTCGCTGCGCCAGCTGCGCTTCGACTCGCTGCGCTCGCGGGTGGTGATGGTGCCGCAGGACGGCTTCCTCTTCGACAACACGCTCGGGGAGAACGTCCGCTTCGCCCGGCCGGAACTGACCGACGCGCAGCTCACCGCCGCCTTCACCGAGCTGGGCCTGGCCGACTGGCTGGACGGGCTGCCGGCCGGGTTGGACACCCCGGTCGGGGAGCGCGGTGAGGCGCTCAGCGTCGGCGAGCGGCAGCTCGTCGCGCTGGCCCGGGCGTACGTCGCGGACCCGGACCTGCTGGTGCTCGACGAGGCGACCAGCGCCGTCGACCCGGCCACCGAGGTGCGCCTGTCGCGCACCCTGGACGCGGTGACCCGGGGCCGGACCACGCTCGCCATCGCCCACCGGCTCTCCACCGCCCAGGCTGCCGACGAGGTGATCGTGGTGGACCGGGGCCGGATCGTGCAGCGCGGCCCGCACGACCAGCTGGTCAAGGATCCGGAATCGGTCTACGGCCTGCTCTACGCCTCCTGGCTGGAGCAGACCCGGTAGCCCTGCCGCTCGCCGGCGGCCGCCTTCCCCGCCGCTCGCGCCGGGCCGCCCCGGCGCCTGCCACCGGCCAGGAACGTGATGTCGCAGGTGAACAGGGCTGGCGGGGGCCCTGACTCGTTCAGGTCATCAAGTTCGTAGGCAGGTGGACGTGATGGCCGGGTGCCCGCCTCCCGGGTTCCCGGGTCCGGCGTCCCGGTCGCGGCCCCGGGCGGCGGCCGCCCGCAGCGGCCCGCAGCAAGCCCGCAGCGTCACGTGGTGCCGAGCGGGCCGGTGAGGTAGCGCTGGATGGTGGGGCCGATGGCGGCGACCAGGGTCTCCCGGTCGGCGGAGGCGACCGGTTCGAGGCGGATCACGTACCGCATCATGGCCAGGCCGGCCATCTGGGTGCCCACCAGCGCGCCGCGCAGCGGCAGCTCCGCCGGGTCGACGTCGAGCTGGTCGAGCACCCGCCGCAGCACCTGGGTGGCCAGGAATTCCCGCAACAGCCGGGCGGTCCACTCGTTGCTGACCGCGGAGCGGAACAGGGCCACCGCGGCGGTACCGACCGGGGAGTCCCAGACCGACAGGAAGGTGCGGACCAGCCGCTCGCCGACCCCGTCCGGGCCGCCGGCCAGCACGCCGGGCAGCAGCTCGGCCGGGTCGATCGGGATCGCCACGGTGGCCCGGAACAGCTCCTCCTTGGTGCCGAAGTAGTGGTGCACCAGCGCCGGGTCCACCCCGGCGGCCCCGGCGATCGTCCGGATCGAGGCGGCGTCGAAGCCGCGCTCGGCGAACGCCGCCCGCGCCGCCGCGAGGATGGCCTCCCGGGTGTCCGGTTTGCCGGGCCGGCGGCCGGTGCGCCGGGCCATCACCCGCTGCGGCGACGCAGCGTCGCGGCGGCGAGCACCAGGGCGGCCACCGCCGCTCCGGCGACGATCGCCACGTCCCGCCACATCGTCCCGGTCGGATCGGCGTGCGCACCGACCTCCTGGAGCGCCTCGACGGCGTACGACAGGGGCAGCGCGTCGCTGATCGCCTGGAGCCAGCCGGCCATCTCGCCCCGGGGCACGAACAGCCCGCAGAGCAGCAGCTGCGGCGCCACCACCACGGGCATGAACTGCACGGCCTGGAACTCGGTGCGGGCGAATGCGGAGCAGAACAACCCGAGCGCCACCGCCAGCACCGCGTTGACTCCGGCGATCATGATGACCAGCCAGGCGCTGCCCGCGGTCTCCATCCCGAACAACTGGTACGCCACCAGCGACGCGACGGTGGACTGGAGAACGCCGGCCAGCCCGAACGCGATGCCGTAGCCGAAGAGCAGATCGAGCTTGCCCAGTGGCGTGGTGAGCAGCCGCTCCAGGGTGCCGGTGGTGCGTTCCCGCAGCATGGCGATGCTGGTCACCAGGAACATGATGATGAACGGGAAGAAGCCCAGCATGATCAGCGCGACCCGGTCGAAGACCGTCGGCTGTCCCGGCGGGGTGGGCTGGTCGACGTACATGAAGTAGACCAGCGTGAGCAGCACGGTGGGGACCACGACGAGCAGCGCCACGGTCCGCTTGTCGTGCCGGAGCTGGCGCAGGATCCGCCCGGTGGTGGCGGCCAGGATACGGGGGTTCACGACTGGGTCTCCTGCTCGCTGGATCGGATCAGCCGGAGGAACGCCTCCTCCAGGTCGTTCACGCCGGTGGCGGCGCGGACCGCGTCCGGGGTGTCGTCGGCGACCAGCCGGCCCTCCCGGATCAGCAGCAGCCGGTCGCAGCGGGCCGCCTCGTCCATCACGTGACTGGACACCAGCAGCGTGGTGCCGGCCGCGGCCATCTCGTGGAACCGGGCCCACAGGTCGGCCCGGAGCACCGGGTCCTGGCCCACGGTGGGTTCGTCGAGGATGACCAGCTCCGGGTCGCCGACCAGGGCGCAGGCGAGCGAGGCCCGGCTGCGCTGCCCACCGGAGAGGGTGCCGACCAGTTGGTCGGCGGCCTGCGCCAGGCCGACGTCGGCCACCGCGCGGTCCGCCTCGGCCCGCCCCCGGCCCTGAAGGACCGCGAAGTAGCGGGCGTTCTCCCGCACGGTCAGGTCGGCGTAGACGCTGGGCGCCTGGGTGAGGTAGCCGACCCGGCGGCGCAGCTCGGCGGCGCCGGCTGGTCGGCCGAGCACGGTGACCGTGCCCGAGGCGACCGTCTGCACCCCGACGATCGCCCGCATCAACGTGGTCTTGCCGCTGCCACTCGGCCCCAGCAGCCCGGTGACCGCGCCGCGGGGCACGGTGCAGGAGATGCCCTGGAGCACCCGCCGCCCACCCCGGTCGACCACCAGGTCACGGACCGACACCGTGTCGTCCATGCCCCGCCCCCCCAAAAAAACTCATCATCTGTTGAACTCAACGCTAGATGAGTTACGCCCCCGCGCGCAACGGTTGACTTCGAGTGCTCTCGAACTGGAAGCCTGGAGGACGTGGACATCAGCACGCGGGAAATGAGCCTCACCGTCGGTGAGGCGGCGGAACGGGTCGGCCTGACCACCTACACCCTGCGCTGGTACGAGCAGGAGGGCCTGGTCGCTCCGGTCGGCCGCGACTCCTCCGGCCGCCGGCGCTACACCGAGTCCGACGTCAACTGGCTGTTCCTGCTCACCCGGCTGCGCCGGACCGGCATGCCGGTCCGGGACATGCGCCGCTACGCCGAGCTGGCCCGGCAGGGCGACCGGACGCTCGGCGCGCGGCGGGCGCTGTTCGAGGCGCACCGCGCCCGGGTGCTGGCCCGGATGGCCGAGCTGGAGGAGGACCTCAAGGTGCTCGACCACAAGATCGACGCGTACCGCAGGGCGGAGAAGGAGCTGTAATGATCAAGCGACGCGTGGGCGCGACCGGCCCGGAGGTCTCGGCGATCGGCCTGGGCTGCATGGGCATGAGCTTCGCGTACGGCGGCGCCGACGACACCGAGTCGACGCGGACCCTGCACCGGGCCCTCGACCTCGGGGTGGACCACCTCGACACCGCCGACATGTACGGCTTCGGCGCGAACGAGCGGCTGCTCGCCCCGGTGGTGCGGGCCCGGCGGGACGAGGTCTTCCTCGCCACCAAGTTCGGCAACCGCGCCTCCGGTGACAGCTTCGGCGGCGCCGGCACCCCCGGCGCGTACGTGGACAGCAGCGCGGCCTGGACCCGGGCGGCCTGCGACGCCTCGCTGGGCCGGCTCGGGGTCGAGACCATCGACCTGTACTACCTGCACCGACGCAACCCGGCCACGCCGATCGAGGAGACCGTCGGCGCGATGGCCGAGCTGGTCCGGGCCGGCAAGGTGCGGCTGCTCGGCCTGTCCGAGGTGAGCCCGCAGACCCTGCGCGCGGCGCACGCCGTGCACCCGATCTCCGCGGTGCAGATGGAGTACTCCCTGTTCACCCGGGACGTGGAGGGGGAGATGCTGGCCACCTGCCGCGAACTGGGAGTGTCCCTGGTGGCGTACTCGCCGGTCGGGCGAGGGTTGCTCACCGGCGCGATCACCAGCCGGGCGCAGTTGGCCGACGACGACTGGCGCCGCGCCGTGCCGCGCTTTGCCGACGGCAACTTCGACGCCAACCTCAAACTGGTCGAGGCGGTCCGCGAGGTGGCGGCCGAGATCGGCTGCACCCCGGCCCAGGCCGCGCTGGCCTGGGTGCTCGCGCAGGGCGAGGACGTGCTGGCGATCCCGGGCACCAAGCGGGTCCGCTACCTGGAGGAGAACGTGGCTGCGGTCGACGTCCGGCTGACCCCGGAGCAGCGGAGCCGGCTGCGCGAGGCGGTTCCGGCCGGGGCGGTGGCCGGGGAAAGGTACACCGAGGCAGGAATGCGAACGGTCGGGCACTAGACGCCGCACCGGACACCGGGTGCGGCATCGGTCATTGCGCACTCATGGGACGTCCGGCAAGATGACGCGGTGGATCACGCTCCGCTGCCGGAGGGCGCATTCCTCGAGGAGTGGGCCGCCCGACTGCGGCAGACCGCCGACCGTCCCGTCGTCGGCATCATGCTGCGGGGCAGCCACGCCCGGCGGGCCGCCACCGAGCACAGCGACGTCGACGTCGACGTGCTGGTCGCGACCGAGGACGGGCAAACCGCCGACGAGCCGCGGCGGCCCGCGGCCCCGCATCCGGCGACGGCGGTCCCGCCCGCGCCCGGCAGCCCGTACGCGGCCCGGCGGGCCTACCTGGCGGAGTTCGCCGGCCGCCTCGTGCACGTCTCGGTGGCCGCCCGGGACGTGCGGTCCTGGGTGCGCCGACTCGGGCAGCCGGCGGACTGGGCGTTCGGGCTGCCCGTCACCGCCCCAGCGCGGCTGATCTGGGCGGTGCCGGAGTGGCGGCGCCGGATCGACCTGCCGGTGCTCTGCCAACCGGCCGACGAGCCCCGGCTGGAGGAGTTGATCGCCACCCTCGGCAAGGTCGCCGGCGCCCGGTGGGCCGACGACCCGGTCGGCGTCCGGCTCGCCGCCGCCGACCTGGCCCGGCTCTGCCCGTCCGTGCTGCGACTGGCCAACCCGTCGGTGCGGGTGACGTCCCGCCGGGCCGCGCTGGCCGCCGCGCTGGACCTGCCGGTCGCCCCGCCCGGCTACCGCGACGACATGCTGCTCTGCCTCGGGCTGCACCCCGCCGCCGCCGCCGAGGTGGCCGCCGCCGCCGGCCGGCTGGTCAGCGGGATCGTCCCGCTGATCCGCCCGTACGCCGAGGAGATCGCCGCCGGGGCAGGCGCGGACCTGGCGGACGCCCTGATCAACGGCCGGCTGGACCGCTACCTGGCGCAACTGGGCCGGGCCCTGGGTGCTCCGGCGCCCGCCTCCCGGGACACGGCGGCGGTGCCGGCGCCGCGTGCGGGAGAATGGTCAACCGTGCCCGCCTCTGACGCGCCGGTGACCGGCGCCTCCACCAGCCCCGGCGGCGCCGCGGCCCCCGGCCCGGCCCGCCCCTCCCGGCTCGACCCGGAGATCGCTGCCCGGCTCCGGCGTACCCCCGACGGCCTGGTCGCCGCGGTGGTCCGTCAGCACGACTCGGGCGAGGTGCTGATGGTCGCCTGGATGGACGACGAGGCGCTGCACCGCACCCTGACCACCGGCCGGGCCACCTACTGGTCGCGCAGCCGGCAGGAATACTGGGTCAAGGGCGCCACCTCGGGCCACCACCAGTACGTCCGCTCGGTAGCCCTGGACTGCGACGGCGACGCGCTGCTGGTCAGCGTCGACCAGGTCGGCGCGGCCTGCCACACCGGGCAGCGCACCTGCTTCTTCACCGAGCTGCCGGTCAGCTCTCCGGAGGCGACGTCATGACGAACGGCACGGTCAGCCCGGACCAGGCCGCGTTCGCCGACCTGGCGGACCGCTGGCGGGTGGTGCCGGTCACCCGCCGGCTGCTCGCCGACGCGGAAACCCCGGTCGGCGTCTACCGCAAACTCGCCGGTGGTCCCGGCACCTTCCTGCTGGAGTCCGCCGAGCAGGGCGTCGGTTCAGCCGGAATGGCCTGGTCGCGCTACTCGTTCGTCGGCGTCCGCAGCGCCGCCACGCTCACCGAGCGGGACGGCACGGCGGTCTGGGCCGGCGAGCCGCCGGCCGGCGTACCGGCCTCCGGCGACCCGGTGGCGGTGCTCCGGGAGACCGTCGCCGCCCTGGCCGGCCCGGGCTGGGACCCGGCCAACGGGATGCCGCCGCTCACCGGGGGCATGGTCGGCTTTCTGGGGTACGACCTGGTTCGCCGCTTCGAGCGGCTGCCCGAGCTGACCGAGGACGAGCTGGACGTGCCCGAGCTGGGCATGATGCTCGCCACCGACCTGGTGGTGCTCGACCACTACGACGGCTCGGCGATCCTGGTCGCCAACGCGGTCCTGCCCCCGCTCGACGCGCCCGACCGGGCGGACCTCGTCGCGGCGGCGTACCACCACGCGGTGGGGCGGCTGGACGCGATGACGACCGCCCTGTCCCGACCGATTCCGCCCATGATCTCGACGGTCGCCCGACCCCCGGTCGGCGACGTGGTCAGCCGGACGCCCGACGGCGGCTACCCGAAGGCGGTGGAGGCGGCCAAGGAGGCGATCCGGGCCGGCGAGTGCTTCCAGATCGTGCTCAGCCAGCGCTTCGAGCGGCCCACCCACGCCGACCCGCTCGACGTCTACCGGGTGCTGCGCACCACCAACCCCAGCCCGTACATGTACCTGCTGCGCTTCGACGGGTTCGACATCGTCGGCTCCTCGCCGGAGGCGCACCTCAAGGTCAGCACCGGCCCGGACGGGCGGCGGCGGGCCCTGCTGCACCCGATCGCCGGCACCCGGCCGCGCGGCGGCTCCCCGGAGGCCGACACCCGGCTCGCCGCCGAGCTGCTCGCCGACCCGAAGGAGCGTGCCGAGCACGTCATGCTGGTCGACCTGGGCCGCAACGACCTGGGCCGGGTCTGCCGTCCGGGCACGGTCGAGGTGCCCGAGTTCGCCACCATCGAGCGGTACAGCCACGTCATGCACATCGTCTCCACCGTGGTCGGGGAACTGCGCGAGGACCGCACCGCCTTCGACGCGCTCGCCGCGACCTTCCCCGCGGGCACCCTCTCCGGGGCGCCCAAGGTGCGGGCCATGGAGATCATCGAGGAGTTGGAGCCGGTCCGGCGCGGCCTCTACGGCGGCACGGTCGGCTACTTCGGCTTCGGTGGCGACCTGGACATGGCGATCGCCATCCGGACCGCGCTGATCCGTGCCGGCCGGGCCTACGTCCAGGCCGGTGCCGGGGTGGTGGCCGATTCCGATCCGGCCGCCGAGGACCAGGAGACCCGTAACAAGGCCGCCGCCGTGCTCGCCGCCATCGCCGCCGCCGAGACCCTCCGGCCCGCCCGATGAACGAGCCCACCACCGGCGCCCCCGCGGCGACGTCGCCCCCCGCGCGGGGCCGGCGCGAGCTGACGTACGCGGTGCTGCTCTGCCTGGCCGGCGCGGGCCTGGCCTTCTGGGCGGTGACCCGGACCTGGTCGGTCGAGCTGACCGCCCGCGGGTCGCTGCCGCCGACGCGGCACGCCCGCACGGGCGCGGAGCTGCTTCCGTGGGTCTCCGCGCTGGCGCTGGTCGGGCTGGCCGGTGGGGGTGCCGTGCTGGCCACCCGGGGCCGGGTCCGGCGGCTGCTGGGCGGCCTGCTGGTGCTGGCCGGCCTGGCCATGGCGGCCGGCGGCGGCTACGGCCTGGCCGAGAGCGGGGTGAGCCGGCAGTGGCCGGCGCTGGTGCTGGTCGGCGGGCTGGTCGCGGCGGCCGGCGGCGCGTTCACCGGGGCGCGCGGCGGCGGCTGGCCGGCGATGGGCACCCGGTACGAGCGGCCGGCCCGGTCGGCGGCGCCGGCGGGTCCGGACCGGCCGGCGGTCGAGCGCGGCACCCGGGACGCCTGGGAGGCGCTCGACCGGGGCGAGGACCCGACGGTCAGCTGACCGGCTGCGTGTCCCGCGCGTCGCGGCGTTCCCGGACCGCGGCCCGGGCGGCGGCCAGCTCGGCCACCAGGCGGTCCAGCTCGCGGCGCTGGGCCGCACGGGCCCGGTCGGCGCAGACGGCCTCCCAGGCGTTGCCCCGGGCGGTCCGCATCCGGCCGTCGCCGGCCACGGCGCGTTCGAGGGTGTGCACCACGCCGACGGCGAGCGACGCGACGGTCCGGGAGATGGTGGTGAGTCCGATGGTCTGGTTCGGCCCGTTGGTGGTCATGGTCACCCCGTACGAGATCGTTGGCGACGGTTGGCAGGCGCCTCGTCGAGTCTGCCCGAGGACGATGCTGCCGGGCTCACGTTTCGCCACCGTGAAACCCAGGTCAACTGTGCGGCAGCGGGCCCGACCTGGGCAGGGCCGTTCGTCCTTGAGCTTGCTCACAACATCGAGGAACGTCGCCGTCCTGCGGGACCGGGGCGGTCGTGATGAGATAGGGCATGGGCGGCAGTCGATGCGACGGCCGGCGGTGCCGGACACGACCGGGTGGCGCGCCGGCAGGCGCGGTGGCGTTGCGTGACACCGCGTTCACCCGAGGTCGGCCATCATGCCACAGCCCATTTCGTGAGGAGCGCCATACCCCCCGGGACTTGTCTCCAGGTGGCGCCACCTAGCATCGGCCCATGACACCCGGAGAGGGGAGTCCGTTGGTGACTGCTGAGCATGCGCACGCGGAGGGGGACGACGCCGGGTCGGCGGCGTCCGCAAGCGTGCTCGACGAGATCCTGGCCGGCGTCCGCGAGGACGTGGCGCGGCGACAGGAGCAGGTTCCGCTGGAGCGGATCCGGGAACTGGCCGCCGCCGCGCCGCCGCCGCTGGACGCGTACGCGGCCCTGCGCCGGCCTGGCGTGGCCGTGATCGCCGAGGCGAAGCGCTCCTCGCCGTCGAAGGGCCGGCTGGCCGAGATCGCCGACCCCGCCGACCTGGCCGGCGAGTACGCCGCCGGGGGTGCCCGGGCGATCAGCGTGCTCACCGAGGGCCGCTGGTTCGGCGGTTCGCTGGACGATCTGGCCGCCGTGCGGGCCGCGGTGCGGGTGCCGGTGCTCCGCAAGGACTTCGTGGTCTCCAGCTACCAGGTGCACGAGGCCCGGGCCCACGGCGCCGACCTGGTGCTGCTGATCGTCGCCGCGCTGGAGCAGAACGCCCTCGTCGGGCTGCTGGAGCGGATCGAGTCGCTCGGCATGACCGCGCTGGTCGAGGTGCACACCGAGGAGGAGGCCGACCGGGCCATGGAGGCCGGCGCGCAGGTGATCGGGGTCAACGCCCGTGACCTGCGTACCCTGGAGGTCGACCGCTCGGTGTTCGAGCGGATCGCGCCCGGCCTGCCGAGCAGCGTCGTCAAGATCGCCGAGTCCGGCGTGCGCGGCCCGCACGACCTCATCCGGTACGCCTCGGCGGGCGCCGACGCGGTTCTGGTCGGCGAGGGTCTGGTCACCCAGAAGAGCCCCCGCGAGGCGGTCGCCGAGCTGGTCAACGCCGGCAACCACCCGGCCACGCCCCGCCCGGTGCGCTGACCCGCCGCCGGGTCCGACACGCAGCGAGAGGACACCCGCGATGAGCGCTGACGCCGCGGCTCCCGTCGGCCAGGTCCCCGACGCCGCCGGTCACTTCGGCCGGTTCGGCGGCCGGTTCGTCCCCGAGGCGCTGGTCGCGGCGCTCGACGAGTTGGACGCGGCGTACCGCAAGGCGATGACCGACGAGGCTTTCCTCGCCGAGTTCGCCGCCCTGCTGCGCGACTACGTGGGTGGCCCCTCGCGGCTGTCCGAGGCGCGGCGGTTCTCCGCCGAGGTCGGGGCGCGCGTGCTGCTCAAGCGGGAGGACCTGAACCACACCGGCGCGCACAAGGTACGCAACGCGCTGGGCCAGGCCCTGCTCACCAGGCGGATGGGCAAGACCCGGGTGATCGCCGAGACCGGCGCCGGCCAGCACGGGGTGGCCACCGCCACCCTGGCCGCCCTGTTCGACCTCGAGTGCGTGGTCTACATGGGCGAGGTGGACACCGAACGGCAGGCGCTCAACGTGGCCCGGATGCGGATGCTCGGGGCCACCGTCGTCCCGGTCACCACCGGCTCGCGGACCCTCAAGGACGCGATGAACGAGGCGATGCGGGACTGGGTGGCCAACGTCGACACCACCCACTACCTGATCGGCACCGCCGCCGGCCCGCACCCGTTCCCGGAGATGGTCCGGGACTTCGTCCGCGGCATCGGCGAGGAGGCCCGCCGGCAGTGCCTCGACCTGACCGGCGGCCTGCCGGACGCGGTCGCGGCCTGCGTGGGCGGCGGCTCCAACGCGCTCGGCATCTTCCACGCCTTCGTCCCGGACGCCGGCGTGCGGCTGTACGGCTTCGAGCCCGGCGGCGAGGGGGTGGCGACCGGCCGGCACGCGGCCAGCATCACCGGCGGCCGCCCGGGCGTCCTGCACGGCACCCGGACGTACGTGCTGCAGGACGCGGACGGCCAGACGGTCGAGTCGCACTCGATCTCGGCCGGGCTGGACTACCCGGGCGTCGGGCCGGAGCACGCCTGGCTGCACGACAGCGGCCGGGCGACCTACCTGCCGATCGACGACGACGAGGCGATGGCCGCGTTTGAGCTGCTCTGCCGCACCGAGGGGATCATCCCGGCGATCGAGAGCGCGCACGCGCTCGCCGGCGCCCGCAAGATCGCCCCGAAGCTCGCCGCCGAGCTGGGCCGGGAGCCGGTCATCGTGGTCAACCTCTCCGGTCGGGGCGACAAGGACGTGCACACCGCCGGTGCGTACTTCGGCATCCTCGACAAGGAGCAGTGAGATCGTGAGCCGGATCGGGGTCGCCTTCGACAAGGCGCGCGCCGACGGGCGGGCCGTGCTGGTCGGCTGCATGCCGGCCGGGTTCCCGACCGTCGAGGGCAGCATCGCCGCCATGACGGCGATGGTCGAGGCGGGCGTGGACGTCATCGAGGTGGAGATCCCGTACTCCGACCCGGTGATGGACGGCCCGGTCATCCAGAAGGCCAGCGACATCGCCCTGGCGGGCGGCGTACGCACCGCGGACACGCTGCGCATCGTCGAGGCGGTCGCGGCCACCGGCGCGCCGGTGGTCACCATGACCTACTGGAACCCGATCGAGCAGTACGGCGTGGACGCCTTCGCCCGCGACCTGGCCGCCGCCGGGGGCACCGGTCTGATCACTCCGGACCTGATTCCCGACGAGGCCGACGAGTGGTTGGCGGCATCGGACGCGCACGGCCTGGACCGGACGTTCCTGGTCTCCCCGTCGTCGACCGACGCGCGGCTGCGGATGACCGCCGGGCACTGCCGCGGCTTCGTCTACGCCACCGCGATCATGGGGGTGACCGGGGCTCGGGCGCAGACCTCCCAGGCGGCCCCGGTCCTGGTTTCCCGGCTGCGCGAGGTCACCGACCTGCCGGTCGGCGTCGGCCTCGGCGTGGGCACCGGCGCGCAGGCCGGCACCGTCGCCGGGTACGCCGACGGCGTCATCGTCGGCAGCGCGCTGATCCGCTGCCTGCTGGACGCTCCCGGCGACGCCGCCGGCCTGGCCGCGCTGCGCACGCTCTCCGCCGAACTGGCCGAGGGCGTCCGCAACCCGGTCCGCTGAGGCCCGTCCACGGCTTCCCGTCCTCCCGTCGTGGTCCGGTGTCCGGTTGCCGCCGCGGCGGGTCGGCGTCCGGCTGTCCTCGGTTGCGGGTCGGCGTCCGGCTGTCGTCGGTTGCGGGTCGTCGTGGGGCTGTCGTCGGCTGTGGGTCGGCGCCCCGGCACATGATGTCCCGGTCGCTACCAACTTGATGTCGTGGACGACTCAGATTCCCGCGCCGACGCAGCCTCGGCGGCCCCCCGCGCTGCCCCCGGCTGCCCGGGCCGCGTTGCCGGGTTTCCTGCGCCGCGCCGGTGGTCCCATGCCGGAGCGCAGCGGCCCGAGTCGTCTGTGACATCAAGTTCGTAGGCGCTCCCGCCCTACATGTCCGGCTGGCTACGCCTGGGCCACGGACGAGGCCGCCGACGAGGCCGCCGGGCGGCGGCGGTTCGGGCGGCGGGGCGGTTCGGGAGCACGCCCTCAGTGCCGGGCGGCCGGGCTGCCGTCCGCTTCAACCCGCGGCCCGGGTGCCGCCGGTCCGGAACGCTCCGGCTCCGGTGGCGCCTCCCGCACCACACCGGAACGGCCGGCGAGGGCGTCCGCGAGGGCGGCCCGGGTGGTCGGGGTCAGCGCGTCCGGGAGCGCGCCCGGCGGGTGCCAGTCGAGGTGGCAGTCGCCGCCCGGGGTGCCGGCCGGGCGGTCACCGCATACCCGGGCGCGGAAGACGTGGACCAGCACGTCCGGCGGCGCGCCGCAGCGGCCGGCCGGCGGCGGGGGCGCGTCCGGGGCGCCGAGCCGGTAGAGGCCGACCAGGTCGACGAGGTCCACCTCCCAGCCGGTCTCGGCGCGGATCTCGCGCAGGGCGGCCTGCGGCGGGCTCTCGTCGTGGCGCAGCCGCCCGCCGGGCAGCGCCCAACGCCGACCGGCGCCGGACCGGCGGCAGAGCAGCACCCGACCGGCCTGGTCGACGACGACCGCGGCGACCGCCCAGCGGAGCGCGCTCATGGACAAAGAGCCTACGGCGGTGCAAACCAGAAGTCATCCCGCCGGTGAACCCGACCGGACCGGGGTGCCGCGAGCACGGTCCGCACCGGTACCGTGTGCACCCGTGACCCTCGCCCCGATGACCCCACTGGCGGCCCTGCCCAGCCCCAGCACCGCCGTCTGGCAGCTCGGACCGGTTCCGATCCGGGCCTACGCGCTCTGCATCATCGTCGGTATCGTGCTGGCCTGCGTGGTGACCGAGTATCGGCTCCGTCAGCGCGGCGTCGCCCCCGGCGCGGTGCTCGACATCGCGGTCTGGGCGGTGCCCACCGGCATCGTCGGCGCGCGGATCTACCACGTGATCACCTCGCCGGAGAAGTACTTCGGCGAGCACGGCCAGCCGCTCAAGGCGTTCGCCATCTGGGAGGGCGGCCTGGGCATCTGGGGCGCGGTCGCCGGTGGCGCGATCGGAGCCTGGATCGCGGCCCGGCAGCTCGGCATCCCGCTCACCGTGGTGGCCGACGCGCTGGCGCCCGGCCTGCCGTTGGCCCAGGCGGTCGGCCGCTTCGGCAACTGGTTCAACAACGAGCTCTACGGCGGTCGCACCAACCTGCCCTGGGGGCTCCAGGTGCACGTGATGGACCCGGACAACCCCGGGCACGCGCTGCGCGACGACGCCGGCAACGCGGTCCTGCAACCAGGGCTCTACCACCCGACCTTCCTCTACGAGGCGCTGTGGAACATCGGCGTCGCCGCTCTGGTCTACGTCCTCGACCGCAGGCTGCGGCTCGGCCGGGGCCGGGCCTTCGCGCTCTACGTGATGGGTTACACCGCCGGCCGGTTCTGGATCGAGCTGATGCGCACCGACGAGGCCAACCACATCCTCGGCCTGCGGCTCAACGTGTGGACCGCGCTGCTGGTGTTCCTCGGCGCGCTGGCCTACTTCCTCCGGGTCCGCGGCCCCCGGGACTACCTGGTCCCGGTGGGGTTCCCCGCCGCCCCGGTTCCGCCCGCCGGTGGGGACGTGTCGCAGGTCGACCTCGCCGCCCGCGAAGCCGGTGCGCAGCCGGTCGCCCCCGAGGGCTACCGGGTGGTGACCGAGGAGCAGTTCCGTGCGTACCGGGAGACCGGGGCGGTGCCCGACGAGGAGCCGGCGGCGGGCGACGCCGCCGAGGCGCCGACGGACGCCACCGGTCCCGACGCGGACGCCGGGGCGGGCCTGGACGCCCGCCCGGCGGGCCCGGCTGAGGTCGGCTCCGCGCCGTCCGGTGACGCGAGCACCGACGCGGCCGACGCGCAGGCCACCGACGAGCGGGCCGCCGACGCCACCGGCTCCCGCCCCGCCGACCGGGACAGCTGAGCGGGGAGTCATGCGTACCGCGGTGGTGGTCGGCGCCGGTCTCGGCGGGCTGGCGATGGCCGGCGTGCTGGCCCGCTCCGGCTGGCGGGTCACCCTCCTGGAACGCGCCGATCGAGTCCGCCCGGAGCCGACCGCCGTGGTGCTCTGGCCCAACGGGGTACGCGCGCTGCGCGCCCTCGGGCTCGGCGCCGGCCTGGACGCCATCGCCACCCCGCTGGCCGACGGCGGGGTGCGCCGCCCCGACGGGCACTGGCTGGTGCAGCCCCGCCCCACCCCGGCCGAGCGGATGCCGGTGGTGGTGCACCGGGAGGACCTGCACGACGCGCTCATCGCCGGGCTGGGTGACCAGGTCGAGCTGCGCACCGGGGTGACCGTGCGGACCGCCCGGGCGGTCCCCGGGGAGCGTCCGGTGGTCGGCGACGGCCGGCACACCGTCGAGGCGGATCTGGTGGTCGCCGCCGACGGCATCGACAGCGAGATCCGCCGGCAGTTGGCCCCCGAGGCGCAGGTGGTCAGCTCCGGGTGCGCCGCCTGGCGGGCGGTGATCCCCTGGTACCGGGTGCCCCGGCTCGCCGCCGAGCAGCAGGTGGGCGGCGAGATCCTCGGCGCCGGCTACCGCTTCGTGGCCGCCTCGCTGGGCGAGCGGGGCGCCGCCGGCGGATCCAGCCGGGGCGGCGTCTACTGGGTCGCCACCGCGGCCGGCGCGCCCCGCCCAGAGCCGCCGGAGACCCAGCTCGCCCTGCTCAAGCGCTGGTTCGCGGGCTGGCCCGCGCCGATCGCCGAGTTGCTCGACGCCACCGACCCGGCGGACCTGGTGCAGCAGGAGATCCGCGAGCTGCGGCCGCTGCCCCGGGCGTACGGGTTCCCGGCCGGCCCCGGTGGGGTGGTGCTGCTCGGTGACGCCGCGCATGCCATGCCGCCGCACCTCGGGCAGGGGGCCTGCCTCGCCTTCGAGGACGCCGCCACCCTCTCCGCCCTGCTGCGCGAGTCCCGGCTCCCGGACGCGGTGACCGCGTACGACCGGCTGCGCCGGCCGCGTGCGGCGACGATGGTGCGGCAGACCCGCCGGATGTCGGCGGTTCTGCAGACCCGGGGCCGGCTGGCGCTGCGTGCCCGCGACGCCGCCCTCGGCACGATCAGCCCCCGGCTGCGCAGCACCGCGGCGGCGGCGGCCGCCTCCTGGCAGCCGCCGAGCTGACCGGCCCGGCGGGGCTCAGATGACGGCGGCGGGCTCGGCGATGCAGGCGGTGCCGACCCGGCGGAAGCCGACCCGCAGGTAGACCCGGGCGATCTCCTCGCTGCCGGCGGAGAGGAAGATCAGATCGGTGCCGGCGGTCCGCAGCTCGTGGGCGAGGGTGGCGGTCACCGCCGCGCCGAGGCCCCGGCGGCGGGCCACCGGCAGGGTGGCCACCCCGGCGATCTCCGCGACGTCGCCGACCCGCATCGCCATCCCGCTCGCGAGGGCCCCGTCCTCGGGCGTGCCGGCGAGTACGGAGATCCGCCGGCCGTCGGCGATCCGGACGGCCTCCTCCTCCAGCGCGGCGACGTCCAGCCGGGCGACCGCGGCGTCCCGGTCGGCCGGCCCGGCCTCGCCCCGGGCGGTGCCGCCGTTGGAGAAGCCGACCGACGCGACCGCGCGGCGGACCGCCACGTCGGCGGCGAAGCCGGGATCCGCCGGGTCGAGGACCCGCACCGGTACGTCGCTGAGCGTCGCCGGGTCGGGCAGGCGCTCCGGATCCAGCACCATCAGCGGCGCCTCCAGCACGGACAGCCCCGCCGAGCGGGCGACGGCGAGCAGGTCCGGGGTGACCTCGTGCACCCACTCGAACACCTCCGGCAGGCCCAGTTCCCGCTGCCGGGCCCGGATCGCGGTCACGTCGGCGAGCGAGGCCGGCTCGGTGGCGCCGGGTCGGGGGCGGGCGTAGAACGGCCAACCCGCGCCGTCCCGGACGAAGAGGACCAGCGGACCGTATTCCTCCGCACGGGCCGCGTCCCGGGGCACCGCGTCGTAGAACCGCTCCAACCGGTCGAGCACGTCAGCGCGTACGACATCCACCGCGCGAGACTACATGTCCCAGATTCTGGAAGTGTGATCAATCTGAACTGGCCTTGCGCCCGCCGCCCTAACGTAGACTCAATAAAACCCACGTAGGGCCGACGTCGTCCCGACCATGATCCAACCTGAGTGACGACAGGAGGCCCGGTGGCCTTTCCGTACCCTCTGAGCCCGCAGCCGGCCGCCCAGGCGACGGGGCTGTACGACCCCGCGAACGAGCACGACGCGTGCGGCGTGGCCTTCGTGGCCGACCTGCACGGACGCCGATCGCACGAGGTCGTCGCGAACGGTCTCGGTGCGCTCTGCCGGCTGGACCACCGTGGCGCGCGGGGCGCGGAGCACAACACCGGTGACGGCGCCGGCATCATGATCCAGGTGCCGGACGCGTTCCTCCGCGCGGTGGTCGAGTTCCCGCTGCCGCCCGCCGGCCAGTACGCCACCGGCCTGGTCTTCCTCCCCGACGACGACTCCGCCGAGGCCCGGGCCCGCCAGGTGGTGGAGAAGTACGCGCTGGTCGAGGGGGCGGACGTGCTCGGCTGGCGGGAGGTGCCCACCGACCCCAGCGGCCTCGGCGAGACCGCCCTCGCGGCGATGCCCCGGGTCCGGCAGCTCTTCATCGCCGCGCGCCGGCTCACCGACTCGCCCGCCGGCCCGGCCGGCTCCCCGCTGACCGGGCTCGACCTGGACCGGGTGGCGTTCTGCCTGCGCAAGCAGGTCGAGCGGGAGACCACCGAGCGGGGCCTGCCGGCGTACTTCCCGTCGCTGTCCGGCCGGACCATGGTCTTCAAGGGCATGCTCACCCCGGACCAGCTCCCGGCGTTCTACCCGGAGCTGACCGACGACCGGGTGGTCAGCGCGATCGCCCTGGTGCACTCGCGCTTCTCCACCAACACCTTCCCGTCCTGGCCCCTCGCCCACCCGTACCGGTACATCGCGCACAACGGCGAGATCAACACCATCCGCGGCAACCGCAACTGGATGCAGGCCCGCGAGGCGTTGCTGCGCTCCCCGGACATCCCGGGCAACATCCGCCGGATCTTCCCGGTCTGCACCCCGGCCGCCTCCGACTCGGCGAACTTCGACGAAGTCCTGGAACTGCTGCACCTGGCCGGGCGGAGCCTGCCGCACGCGGTGCTCATGATGATCCCGGAGGCCTGGGAGAACGACCCGGAGATGCGCGCCGACAAGCGCGCCTTCTACCGGTTCCACGCCAGCCTGATGGAGCCCTGGGACGGCCCCGCCTCGGTCGCCTTCACCGACGGCGAGATCGTCGGCGCGGTGCTCGACCGCAACGGCCTGCGCCCCGGCCGCTGGTGGCGCACCGCCGACGGCCTGGTGGTGCTGGGCAGCGAGGCGGGCGTGCTCGACCTCGACCCGGCCACCGTGGTGGCGAAGGGTCGCCTCCAGCCCGGCCGGATGTTCCTGGTCGACACGGTCAACGGCCGGATCGCCTCCGACGACGAGATCAAGACCGAGCTGGCCGCCGCCCAGCCGTACGAGGAGTGGCTGCACGCCGGCCTGATCGGGCTGGACGAGCTGCCCCCGCGCGAGCACATCGTCTTCACCCACGACTCGGTCCGCCGCCGGCAGCAGACCTTCGGCTACACCGAGGAGGAGCTGAAGATCCTGCTCGCGCCGATGGCCCGCAGCGGCGCGGAGCCGATCGGCTCGATGGGCACCGACACCCCCATCGCCCCGCTGTCCACCCGGCCGCGGCTGCTCTACGACTACTTCCACCAGCTCTTCGCCCAGGTCACCAACCCGCCGCTGGACGCCATCCGGGAGGAGCTGGTGACCAGCCTGGCGTCCACCATCGGGCCGGAGGGCAACCTGCTCGACCCGGGCCCGGCGAGCTGCCGGCAGATCGTGCTGCCCTACCCGGTGATCGACAACGACGAGCTGGCCAAGATCCTCTCCATCGACGAGGACGGCGACCTGCCCGGCTTCAAGGCGGTCCGGGTCTCCGGGCTCTACCGGGTCCGCGACGGCGGGGCCGGCATCAAGGCCCGGCTCACCGAGATCTGCCGGCACGTCTCCGAGGCGATCGAGGACGGCGTGCGGATCCTGGTGCTCTCCGACCGGGACTCCAACGCCGACCTCGCCCCGATCCCGTCGCTGCTGCTGACCGCGGCGGTGCACCAGCACCTCGTCCGCGAGCAGACGCGGACCCAGGTGGCGCTGATCGTCGAGTCCGGCGACTGCCGCGAGGTGCACCACGCGGCCGTGCTGATCGGGTACGGCGCGGCGGCGGTCAACCCGTACCTGGCCTTCGAGTCGGTGGAGGACATGATCTCCACCGGAGCGCTGGTCGGCGCGGACGCCGCCAAGGCGGTCCGCAACTACGTCAAGGCGCTCGGCAAGGGCGTCCTGAAGATCATGTCCAAGATGGGCATCTCGACGGTCTCGTCGTACTGCGGGGCGCAGGTGTTCGAGGCGGTCGGCCTGGACACCCGCCTCGTGGAGCGCTACTTCCGGGGCACCCCGAGCACCATCGGCGGGATCGGGCTGGCGGAGATCCACGCCGAGGTGGCCGCCCGGCACGCCCTGGCCTGGCCGGCCCCGGGCGCGCAGCACAGCGACCAGCTGGAGGTCGGCGGCGAGTACCAGTGGCGCCGCGAGGGCGAGCTGCACCTGTTCAACCCGGAGACGGTCTTCCTGCTCCAGCACGCCACCCGCAGCCGCCAGTACGACATCTTCCGGCAGTACACCGCGAAGGTCGACGAGCTGGCCGCCCGGGCCGGCTCGCTGCGCGGCCTGTTCACCCTGCGCACCGGCGTACGCCCGCCGGTGCCGCTGGACGAGGTCGAGCCTGCCGGCGAGATCGTCAAGCGGTTCGCCACCGGCGCCATGTCGTACGGATCGATCTCGGCGGAGGCGCACGAGACCCTGGCCATCGCGATGAACCGCCTGGGCGGCCGGTCCAACACCGGCGAGGGCGGCGAGGACGTCGAGCGGCTGCACGACCCGCGGCGTCGCTCGGCGGTCAAGCAGATCGCCAGCGGCCGGTTCGGCGTGACCAGCGAATACCTGGTCAACGCCGACGACCTGCAGATCAAGATGGCCCAGGGCGCCAAGCCCGGCGAGGGCGGCCAGCTCCCCGGCAACAAGGTCTGGCCGTGGATCGCCCGGACCCGGCACGCCACGCCGGGCGTCGGCCTGATCTCCCCGCCGCCGCACCACGACATCTACTCGATCGAGGACCTGGCCCAGCTCGTCCACGACCTCAAGTGCGTCAACCCGGCCGCCCGGGTGCACGTCAAGCTGGTCAGCGAGGTCGGCGTCGGCACCGTCGCGGCGGGTGTCGCCAAGCTCAAGGCCGACGTCATCCTGATCTCCGGCCACGACGGCGGCACCGGCGCGTCCCCGCTCAACTCGCTCAAGCACGCCGGCACCCCGTGGGAGCTGGGCCTGGCCGAGGCGCAGCAGACCCTGCTGCTCAACAAGCTCCGCGACCGGGTCACCGTCCAGGTCGACGGCCAGCTCAAGACCGGCCGCGACGTGCTGGTCGCGGCGCTGCTGGGCGCGGAGGAGTTCGGCTTCGCCACCGCCCCGCTGATCGTCGAGGGCTGCGTGATGATGCGGGTCTGCCACCTGGACACCTGCCCGGTCGGCATCGCCACGCAGAACCCGGTGCTGCGCGAGCGCTTCACCGGCAGGCCGGAGTTCGTGGAGAACTTCTTCCTCTTCCTCGCCGAGGAGGTCCGGGGCTACCTGGCCGAGCTGGGCTTCCGCAGCATCGAGGAGGCCATCGGGCACACCGAGCTGCTCGACGTCGTTCCGGCCATCGACCACTGGAAGGGCCACGGGCTCGACCTCAGCCGGGTACTGCACCTGCCGGAGCTGCCCGAGGGGGCCGCCCTGCGCGGCGTCCGGCCGCAGGACCACGGTCTGGAGCGGGCCCTGGACAACCAGCTCGTCGCGATGGCCGAGCCGGCGCTGCGGGACGGCGCGCCGGTCCGGATCGAGCTGACGGTCCGCAACGAGCACCGCAGCGTCGGCGCCATGCTCGGCGGCGAGGTGACCCGCCGGTTCGGCGGTGCCGGCCTGCCCGCCGACACCATCGAGATCCTGCTGCACGGCACCGCCGGCCAGTCGTTCGGCGCGTTCCTGCCGCACGGGATCACCCTGCGCCTGGAGGGCGACGCCAACGACTACGTCGGCAAGGGTCTCTCCGGCGGCCGGATCGTCATCCGCCCGGACGAGGCCGCGCCGTTCGTGGGCGACGCGGCCGGGCCGGGGCAGCGGGCCGAGGACCAGATCATCGCCGGCAACACCATCCTGTACGGGGCCACCGGCGGTGAGGTGTTCCTGCGTGGCCGGGTCGGCGAGCGGTTCGCGGTGCGCAACTCCGGCGCGGTGGCCGTCGTCGAGGGCGTCGGCGACCACGGCTGCGAGTACATGACCGGCGGCACGGTGGTGGTGCTCGGCGGCTGCGGGCGCAACTTCGCCGCCGGCATGTCCGGTGGCACGGCGTACGTGTGGAACCTCGACCGGCGGCTGGTCAACACCGAGCTGGTCGACCTGTCTGCGCTGCGCGACGAGGAGCGGGACCGGCTGCACGACCTCGTCCAGCGGCACTTCGCCGAGACGGACTCGGCGGTCGCCGAGGAGCTGCTCAAGCGCTGGCCGGAGGCGGTGGAGGAGTTCACCGCCGTGGTGCCCCGGGACTACCGCCGGGTGCTGGAGATCATGCGGGCCGCCGAAGCCGCCGGCCACGACGTCGACGACGCGGTGATGAGCGCCCTCGCGGCGCCGTCCGGTTCGTCCATGCCGGTGCCGCCCGCCCCGCGGGCGGTCGCCCAGGAGGTGGCTCGTGCCTGACCCGAACGGTTTCCTGCGCTACGACCGGCGGCTGCCCGCCCGCCGCCCGGTCCCGGTGCGGATCATGGACTGGCGGGAGGTGTACCCGCCGGCCGGCGAGGAGTTGATCCGCGAGCAGGCCACCCGGTGCATGGACTGCGGCATCCCGTTCTGTCACGACGGCTGCCCGCTGGGCAACCGCATCCCGGACTGGAACGACCTGGTCCGCACCGGCAACTGGGACGCCGCGGTGGAGTCGCTGCACGCCACCAACAACTTTCCCGAGTTCACCGGCCGGCTCTGCCCGGCGCCCTGCGAGGCGGCCTGCGTGCTCGGCCTCGGCGGGCAGCAGCCGGTCACCATCAAGCAGGTCGAGGTGGAGATCGCCGACGCGGCGGTGGCCCGTGGCGGCCTGCGGCCCCGCCCGGCGCCGGCTCCGACCGGGAAGTCCGTCGCCGTGGTCGGCTCCGGCCCCGCCGGGCTCGCCGCCGCGCAGCAGCTCGCCCGCGCCGGCCACGCCGTCACCGTGTACGAGCGGGACGACGCGCTCGGCGGCCTGCTCCGGTACGGCATCCCCGACTTCAAGCTGGAGAAGCACCACGTCGACGGGCGGGTGGCCCAGATCGAGGCCGAGGGGGTGCGCTTCCGTACCGGGGTGAACGTCGGCGTCGACGTGACCGCCGAGCAGTTGCGCGCCGAGCACGACGCCGTGCTGCTCGCCTGCGGCGCGCTGGCGGGCCGGGACACCCCGGAGACGCCGGGTCGGGCGCTGCGCGGCGTGCACCAGGCGATGGCGCACCTGGTCGCGGCGAACCGCGTGGTCGCCGCGGCGGGGGCCGGCCGGCCCGCCGCGGCCGCCCTGGCGGACGGCACCCCGATCGACGCGGCCGGCAAGCACGTGGTGATCATCGGCGGTGGCGACACCGCCGCCGACTGTCTCGGCGTGGCCCACCGGCAGGGCGCGGCCGGCGTCCACCAGCTCGACCTCTACCCGGAGCCCCCGACCGGCCGGGACGCCGGCCGTGACCCGTGGCCCACCTGGCCGTGGGTCCTGCGCGACTACCCGGCGCACGAGGAGGGCGGCGAGCGGGTCTTCGCCGTGGCGGTGCAGGAGTTCGTCGACGACGGCACCGGTCAGGTAAAGGCGGTGCGGATCGCCGAGGTGACGGTGGAGAAGCGGGACGGGCGGCGCATCGTCACCGCGCTGCCCGGCACCGAGCGGGAGCTCCCGGCCGACCTGGTGCTGCTGGCCATCGGCTTCGAGGGCACCGAGGAGCAGCCGCTGCTGCGCCAGCTCGGGGTGACCCGCAACGCGCGGGGCGCGGTCGACGCCCGCCCCGACTGGCGGACCGCCGCCGACGGGGTCTTCGTCGCCGGTGACATGCACCGGGGTGCATCGCTGATCGTCTGGGCGATCGCCGAGGGGCGGGCCGCCGCCGCGGCCATCCACGCGTACCTCGGCGGGGTGGGCACCCTGCCCGCGCCGGTCGACCCGGCCCGGCAGCCCCTCGCGGCCCGCTGACCACACCCGGCCCACGGCACCCCGGTCCGCCCGGACCGGGGTGCCGCCGGCTCCGGGTCCGGTTCCTGCCCGGGTCGGGCCGGACGCCCGGTCGGCCGGGTGAACCCCCTCACGATCTGTAGTCATGAGGTTTGCGTGTCGTCAGACTTGGCCGCTGGCCGGACCGCGGGTCCGGCTTCGTCGTGTCACCGTCTGGACGGGGAGGTTGTCGTGGCTCTCGGCGCCACGTTCGCCGCGCTACGCCACCGGAACTACCGGATCTGGGCCGGGGCCGGCTTCGTATCGGTCATCGGGACCTGGATGCAGGTACTCGGGGTCAACTGGTACGTCATGTCCGAAACCGGCTCGGCGACCTCGATGGGGCTCACCGTCCTGCTCCAGGCGCTGCCCACCCTGGTGCTCAGCGTCTGGGGTGGCGCGCTGGCCGACCGGTTGCCGGCCAAGCCGCTGCTGATCGTCGCCCAGGCGGCTCACGCGGCCCTGGCGGCCGGCCTGGCGGCGGTTGCCGTCACCGGCGTCGGCGGGCTGCCGGCGATCTACGCGATCTCCCTGGTCACCGGGGCGGTCTCGGCGATCGAGGGTCCGGTCATGGGCCGCTGGTCCTCGACCCTGGTGGACCGGGAGAGCCTCGGCAATGCCCTGGCGCTGGGCTCGCTCACCAACTCGGCCGGCCGCATCCTCGGCATGAGCCTGGGCGCCGTCGTGGTCGCCGCGGTCGGCCCGGCCCTGCTCTTCGCGACCAACGCCGCCAGCTTCGTCGCCGTGGTCGCCGCCCTGTTCGCCGTACGCGAGGGGGAGCGGCACGCCGGCGGGGCGGCGTCGGCCGATCCGGCCCCGGCGGACGGCGGCATCCGGGCCGGCTTCCGCTACCTGCTGCGTCAGCCGGTGGTACTGGTCGCCCTGGCGTTGTCGTTCGTGCTGGGCAGCCTGGGCCGCAACTACCAGGTGACCATGGCGGCGATGAGCGAGGGCCCGCTGCACGGCGGCGCCTCCGGCTACGGCTTCCTGTCCACGGTCTTCGCCGTCGGCACGGTGGTCGGCGCGCTGGCCGCGGCCCGCCGCCGGGAGTTGGGCTACGGGGTGCTGGTGGGTGCCGGTCTGCTGGCCAGCAGCCTGCAGGTCGTCGCCGGCCTGGCCCCGGGAACGCTGAGCTTCGCCGCGGTGATCCTGCCCGTGGCGGCCGCCGCGGTCGTGATCGACACCACGGTCGGCACCCGGGCCCAGCTCGACACCGACTACGCGTTGCGGGGCCGGGTGCTGGCCGCGATCGCGGTCACCGGCTCGGTCTCCGCCGCCGTCGGCGCGCCGCTGCTCGGCTGGCTCTCCGAGCACGTCGGCCCCCGGCAGACGCTGGTGCTGGCCGGCACGGTCGCCGCGCTGGCCACCGCCGTGGCCGGGGTGACCCTGGACCGGCTGCGTGAGCGCCGGCTGCGTCGCCGGCTCACCCGGGTGCTGGCCGGTCGCGCCGTGCTGCCGGTCCGCCGGGTCGCCGCCACGGCCGCCCGCGTCGTACGGCCGGCGGACGTGGGGCTCGGCGCCGCGCGCCACGCGTCGCTGCCCCGCCCCGCCCTGTCCCCGGCGGTGGCCGGTGCCGCTCCGGGTGCCCTGTCGGGTGCGTTCCCGGCGGTCCTGGCCGGCGGGCCCGCGGGCACGGCGGGTCCCGGCGCCGGTCGGCTCCGGTCGAGCCGGGCCGCCCGCGCGGGGCAGGACTGCGCCGCCTGCGCGCCCCGCCGGTCCCGCCGTCGGTCCCGGCTGACCGGTGCCCCCCGGCCGGTCGCCGCTCACCGGGACGGCTGCCCCCGCGCCTGACCGTCGCCGGCAGTCGGCCGGGCCGCCCGTGGGTGAGCGACGTCAAGGCCGGTGGGGCCGAGCGGCGCGAAGATCATCACTACGCTGCGGGTATGGACGTCGAGGAGCGCCTGCGGCGGATCCGCCGCTGGCTGTGGGTCGTGGTGGTGGGGCTGTTCCTCAGCGGGGTGACCGCGTTCCCGCTGGAGATCGAGGTGCGGTGGCTGTTGCGGGCGCTCGATCCGCTCGCCGGCCAGTTCCCGGCGCTGGTGGACTGGATCGCCCGGGTCCACACCGGACTCGTCGAGACCGGCGACCGCTATCCGTTCATGCTGTACGGCACCGACTGGCTGGCCTTCGCCCACCTGGTGCTGGCGGTGGCGTTCTGGGGGCCGTTGCGCGACCCGGTGCGCAACGTCTGGGTGGTCCAGCTCGGGATGATCGCCTGCGCCGGCATCGTGCCGCTGGCGCTGATCTGCGGCCCGGTGCGGGACATTCCCTGGTTCTGGACGCTGGTCGACCTCTCCTTCGCCGTCGGCGCGTTCCCGCCGCTCTGGTTCGCCTACCGGCACATCCGGGCAATCGAGGCGGCGCGGGCGTCGACGGCGATGCCGGTGCCGGCCGCCGGCTGACCCGGCCGGGGCCTCTCCGCTGGTGGAGGGGCACCGGCCGGCGCCGGTCAGCGGTCCAGCAACTGGTGCGCCGCCCGGATCCCCGCCCACGACCTCGGCTGCGCGGGCGCCAGGGCGGTGCGCGTGGCGGCGGTCGGCTCGGGACGCCCGGCGGTGAACAGCCAGGTGGTGAAGAGCTCGTCCAGGTCCTGGCCGGAGATTCGCTCGGCGAGCGCCTGGAACTGGGCGATGCTGCCGTTGCCGTAGGCGTGCTCGGCCGTCCAGGCCGGCAGGATCCGGAAGAACGCGTCGTCGCCGACGGCCAGCCGGAGCTGGTGCAGGGCCATCGCGCCCCGGTCGTAGACCGCGTCGTGGAAGATGTCGCCGGCGCCCGGGTCACCGGGAAGGACCTGCCAGAAGTCCGCGTCGGCCGGATAGTAGCCGTAGGTGAGGTCGAAGAGTTCCTGGGCGCTGCCTTCGCCCTGCTCCTCCGACCAGAGCCACTCGGCGTACGAGGCGAAGCCCTCGTTCAGCCAGATCTGGCTCCAGTCCGCCACCGAGACCGAGTCGCCGAACCACTGGTGCGTGTTCTCGTGCACCACCACGTACGGGTTGGACCCGCGCCGCCAGAAGCCGGGCCCGTACACCGGGCGGGTCTGCGTCTCCAGGGCGAAGCCGATGCCGTCGATCGGGCCGGCCACCCCGCCCTGCGCCTCGAACGGGTACGGCCCGAACACGCCGCTGCACCAGTCGACGACCTCGGCGGTCCGTTCGATGCTGGCCCGCGCCGCCCCGCCCCGGTCGCCGAGGGTGGTGCTGTACGCGTTGACCACCGGCTGGCCGTTCGGTGCGGTGTCGGTGACGATGTCGTACTGACCGATGGCGATGAACGCCTGGTAGGTGGCGCCCGGCTTGGTGCTGCGTCAGCTCCACCGGGTGCGGTTGCCGGCCTCAGGGCGCGGGGCGCGCGGCTGCACCCCGTTGCTGATCACCTCGACGCCGGTGGGCACGGAGACCGAGATGTCGAAGGTGTCGCACGGGGTGGACTCCCTCCATCAAGGGTGTACGCACCGCCAAACTAATCGATGGCTGTGAACGCATCTGCCCCGTTCCGAGGGCTCCGGCTATTCAGTTCGTGGAAATATTTCGATAGCATTACCGCCTAGTAACAAGCCACCCACCCCCTGGCCACGCGCGCGGACCACGGGCTCCACCACCACCTGCCTCGTGGAGGTCCTGCCATGTCCCGTCGCGTCCGCACCGTGCTGACCGCGTTGCTCGCGGCCGTCCTCGGCGCCGTCGCCGTCCCCGGTGTCGCCCAGGCGGCCACCGTCAACTACGTCGCCCTCGGCGACTCCTACTCCTCCGGCGTCGGCGCCGGCCCGTACGACTTCTCCACCTGCCTGCGCAGCGAGAAGTCGTACGCCCCGCTCTGGGCCACGGCCCACTCGGTCGCCAGCTTCCGCTTCCCCGCCTGCGGCGGCGCGGTCACCGCCGACGTCATCAACGGCCAGGTCGGCGCCCTGAGCGCCAGCACCACCCTGGTCACCATCACCATCGGTGGCAACGACGCCGGCTTCGCCGACGTCATGACCAGCTGCCGCTTCGGCAGCACCTCGGACTGTGAGAACGCGGTGAACGGCGCCAAGGCCTTCGCCACCGGCGCGCTGCCCGGACGGCTCGACGCCACGTACGCCGCGATCCGGAACCGGGCCCCCGACGCCCGGCTGGTGGTGCTCGGCTACCCGCGGCTGTTCGAGACCGGCTGGTGCGGGCTGCTCGCGATGAGCAGCTACAAGCGGACCATCCTCAACCAGGCCGCGGACGTGCTGGACAGCGTCATCGCCGGTCGGGCCGGCGCGGCCGGCGCCACCTACGTCGACGCCCGGCCCTTCTTCGCCGGCCACGGCGTCTGCGCCGCCGACCCGTGGATCCACGACGTCAGCGGGTTGATCGAGGCGTACCACCCGGACGCCGACGGCTACCGCCGCGGCTACCTGGCCGCGTTGACCGCCGCCATCGGCTGACCCGGACCGGCGGCCGACGGTCCCACCGCGGGCCGTCGGCCGCCCGCGGCGTTGCGCCGGGCGTCGACAATGGCGCGATACCTGGAGTGACGCGGAGGTGACCATGCGCGAACCGGTGACCCGGCCGCGGCCCCACCCGGGGTGCGAGCGACTCCCGGCGGGCAGCCTCGCCCTGTTCGCCCGCCTGCCCCGCCTTGCAGCTGCTGCTCTGGCTGCTGCGCCGCGCGGTGCCGACGGCGGCCCGGACCCGGGCTGCCGCCCCGGCTGACGGCCCGACGGCCGGCGGTCCGGGATGGACCGCCGGCCGCCGGGTGCGCCGTGGTGCCGTCGATGGCCGCCGCCGGGTGGACCCGGGCCGCCGGCCGCCGTGGCTCAGCGTCCCGCCGTCGCGAGTTCAGCGGCCGGCTCCGGCGCGGCGCCCCGGCTCGGCAGCGGACCACGCGGTCCGCGTACCGCCCGCCGGCCGGAGGGCACGGCCAGGGCGGCCAGCGCGGCGGCCACCGAGATGCCGGTGAGCAGCAGGAAGCCCATGGTGAAGCCGGCCTCCCGGGGCAGCCCGCCGGCCTGTGGGTGAGCGGTGATCACGCTGCTGGCGACCGCGGCGCCGATCGCGCCGCCGATGGTGCGGATGTTGGCGTTCATGCCGGTCGCCACGCCGGTCTGGTGGGCCGGCACGTTGGCCACGATCAGGTTTGCCATCGAGGCGAACGCCAGGCCGATGCCCAGCCCGACCAGCGCGCCGGCCACGCCGATCTCCCAGCGGGTGTCGTGCGCGCCGGTCAGCATCGCGGCGGCGAGCACGTTGAACACGGCGCCGGTGGCCAGTTGCGCCTTGGCGCTGAACCGGGCCGCCAGCCGGCCGGCGACGATCCCGGCCACGAACATGGCGACCAGCATCGGCAGCATCAGCAGGCCGGCCTGCGTGATGCTCGCGCCGAAGCCGTACCCGGCGCTGCGCGGGATCTGCACGAACTGCGGCAGGAAGGCGTAGACGGCGAACATCGAGGCGCCGTAGAGCAGGGCGACCAGGTTCGTCGTCCAGACGGCCGGCAGGCGCATCATCCGCATGTCGATCAGCGGGTTCGCCGAGCGGGTCTCGGCCACCAGCCAGGCGACCAGCAGCACGCCGGCGAGCACCAGCAGGCCGGTCACCCGGCCGGAGCTCCAGCCCCACGCGGCGCCCTTGCTGACCGGCAGCAGCAGCGCCACCAGCCAGCCGGAGAGCAGCAGCGTCGCCGCCCAGTTGACCCGGCCCGGCGTGCGGACCGGCGACTCCGGCACGAACAGGTGCGCCGCGAGCGCGGTGAGCCCGACGACGACCATCGGAATCCAGAACAGCCAGCGGTAGCCCAGGGTGGCCACGATCGGGCCGGCGAGCACGACGCCGAGGCCGCCGCCGGCGGCGACGATCGCCGAGATCGCCGCGACCGCCGAGCTCACCCGTGCGGCGGGGAACTCGTCCCGGATGATGCCGAACGAGAGCGGAAAGACCGCGCCGCCGACGCCCTGGACGACCCGGGCGACGATGAGCACGCCGATGTTGGGCGCGACGGCCGCCAGCAGGCAGCCCAGCGCGAGCGCGCCGAGGGAGACGATCAGCATCCGCTCCTTGCCGACCATGTCGCCGATCCGGCCGAGGACCGGCGTGAAGATCGACGCGGAGAGCAGGTAGGCGGTCAGCACCCAGGTCACGGTGTTCTGGGAGGTGTGCAGGTCGTGCTGGATGGTGGGCAGCACCGGGGTGATCAGCGACTGGAGCATCGCGAAGAAGCCGGCACCGGCCGCGAGGACGAGGAAGGTCAACCGGCGCGAGTCGCGCCGGACGGTTTCGATCACGGAGAAAACTCCCGTTCGGGTACGAAAGGGTCTGTCAAGGCCGACGGTGAATGTGCGGCCGGAGTGACTGGCGGG
The DNA here is from genome assembly GCF_047200535.1 of Micromonospora mangrovicola. Lineage (NCBI taxonomy): Bacteria > Bacillati > Actinomycetota > Actinomycetes > Micromonosporales > Micromonosporaceae > Micromonospora > Micromonospora mangrovicola. The sequence continues at coordinate 31,908 of NZ_JBJZOG010000039.1, forward strand.
GGTCGCCCGCGCGGATCGGGCGACGGTTGGCGCGCGGACGCGGCCGGGGCGAACCCCGCGCCGGTCGAGGCGGGTGGGCTGCCGGTTGGTCAGCGGGCTGCGGGCATGGTGGGACCTCCTGGGTCCGGTGTCCGAGCTGCCGATCGCGCAGGTGGGATCGGCGGCGATCCGGGGTAAGCTATCCGGAGGCATGGCTCCGGTCGGTTCCGGAGGGGTGCCTCCACTAACGTAGCGGAGGGGTGCCTCCGCTTGCAAGGCGAGAGGAGTGACGCCCGTCATGGCCAGCGACGACCAGCTGGGGAAGGTCTTCGCACGGCGCCCGAAACGGGCCGACGCCCAGCGCAACTACGACGCGCTGATCGCCGCCGCCCGAGAGGTGTTCGGGGAGTGCGGCGCGGGCGCCTCGCTGGAGGAGATCGCCCGGCGGGCCGGGGTCGGCATCGGGACCCTCTACCGGAACTTCCCCAAGCGGCGCGACCTGTTCGAGGCGGTCTACGTCGAGGAGGTGCGCGCGCTCAGCCGGTCCGCCGCCGGCCTGGTGGACCTGCCGCCGTGGGACGCCCTGGTCGGCTGGCTGAACCGGTTCGTCGCGTACGTCGCCACCAAGCGGGCCCTCGCCGAGGAGTTGGTGCACGATTCCGAGGTGTTCCGCAGCTGCCGCACCGAGATCTACGCCGCCGGCGAGCCGTTGCTGCGGCGCGCCCAGGACGCCGGGGTGGCCCGGCCGGACGCCGGCTTCGACGACGTGGTGCGGCTGATCAGCGGGGTGACGGCGTACCAGTTCCCCGATCCGGCCCAGCGCGACCGGGTGCTGGCCATCGCCCTGGACGGCCTGCGCTCGCCGGCCGCGCACGGCTGACCTCGCGCGGGGCGCGCCGTCCCGCCCCGAAAAGACGAACGGCCGGCGGCTCCCCACGGGGAGACCGCCGGCCGCCCGGACCACTCAGGACGCCGCGACGTCCGCGTTGCTCGGCCGGCCCCACGGGCCGGTGATCGCGAAGACGTAGCCCGGGGTCTGGATGTTGGCGAACAGGATCGTCCCGTCCGCGCTGAACGTCGGCCCGGTGAACTCGCTGTCGTTCAGCTCGTTGCGGGCCAGCGGGTACGCCTTGCCCTGCTCGGTCACCCCGACCAGGTGCGACACGCCCTCGCCGTCCTCGGCCAGGATCACCCCGCCGTACGGCGACACGGTGATGTTGTCCGGCCCGTCGAAGTTGCCGTTGTCCGCCTCCGGGTCGGCGTTCACCCCGAAGATGGTCTTCAGGGTGACCGTCTCGGTGCGCGGGTCGTAGAACCAGACCTGGCCGTCGTGCTCGTTGACGCTGCCGTCGTCGTGCCGCGCGAAGCTGGCCACGAAGTACGCGCCGCCGTCGCCCCACCAGGCGCCCTCCAGCTTGCGGCTGCGGGTCACCTGCTCGTCGGTGAACTGCTTGCGCACCGACACGGTCTTCGCGTCCCGGTCCGGCACGTCCACCCACTCCACCTTGTACCGGGTGCCCGGGGTGGTGGCCTCGGACAGGTCGGCGACGTGCTGGCTGCCGCGCAGGCACCGCATCGCCTGGAGGCGGCCCGCGGTGTCCCCGTCGGGGCGCTCGGCGAGGGCGCGCAGCGTGCCCTTGCCGCCCCCGAAGCCGGACGGCGGCGTCCACCGGAAGTACAGCCCGTGCGGGCCGCTCGCGTCCTCGGTCAGGTAGATCGAGTGGGTGTACGGGTCCACCGCCACCGCCTCGTGCGCGTAGCGGCCGAGGAACTTCAGCGGCACCGGGTTCTGGTTGGCGGCCCGGTCGTGCGGGTCCACCTCGAACACGTACCCGTGGTCCTTCAGGTACTGCCCGCCCGCCTTCTGCTCGGTCTCCTCGCAGGTCAGCCAGGTGCCCCACGGGGTGATGCCGCCGGCGCAGTTGTTGTGGGTGCCGGCCACGCTGACGTACTCGCGCAGCCGCCGGCCCTGCCCGTCCACCTCGATGGTGGTGGTGCCGCCCCGGGCACCCGGGTCGTAGGTCAGCCCCGCCAGCGCCGGCACCCCGTACGGCTCACCGCCACCGATCTCGTGGTTGTTGACCAGTACGGACCCGTTCGGGCCGCGGAAGCAGCCGGTGCCGTCGGCGTCGCTCGGGGTCGGCTGGCCGGACTCCAGCAGGGTCTCGCCGGCCTGGGCCACGATGGTGTACGAGAAGCCGGGCGGCAGGGCCAGCAGGCCGGCCGGATCCGGGACGAGTTCGCCGTAGCCGACCGCGGGGCGGCAGGCCGCCCGGGCCGCCGCCGGCCCCGCGATCGCTTCCAGGCTGCCGGCCACCACGATGCCGAGGCCGCCGGCCGCGCCGGTGCGCAGCAGCGAGCGGCGGGAGATGGGGGAGGAGGTCACGTCGTCGCCTTCCTGTTCACTTGCCTATGGCGAGCAGGCAAGTCGGGCCGGGGGAACGGCGGGCGGTGAAAACGACTGCGGCCGGGTGAACAGTGGGTCAACGTCGGGTGCGCCCGCGTACTGTGCCGGGTCGGCGCGCGTCCGTTAGGGTTCCCTCGATCGGGGACCGCGGCGGCGTCGGAGGGCGGACGGTGGGCAGGCTCGCGACGGCGTACGGGCAGGCGCTGGCCGTGCACCGGCAGGCGCTGCGGCGCTGGGAGGCCGTGCGCCGGTCCCTCGCGGCCGCCGAGCCGGTCGCCCCCGGCAGCCCGGAGCTGGTCGCCCGGCTGGCCCGCCTCGGGGCCGCGCTGGCCACTCCCGCGCCCGGCACCGCCCGTCCCGCCACCACCCCCGTCCCGGTACGGGTCGGCGAGGCGACCACCTTCGACGGTGGCTTCCCGGCGCTGGTCCCGCTGGCCGGCGGCACCCACCTCGTGGTCGACGCCGACGCGCGCGATCCCCGGGTCGGTGAGCTGCTGCGCGCCGTGGTGACCCAGTTGCTGGCCGCCGCCCCGCCGGGCACGGTCCGGGTCGCCGGCATCGACCCGGCCGCCTTCGGCGCCGCCTTCCTGCCGCTGCGCCCGCTGCTCGACGCCGGCGTGCTCGCCCCCACCGCCACCACCGCCGCCGAGGTGGCCGCCCTGCTGGACGAGGCGGAACGGCACGCCCGGGCCGCCCAGCACACCGGCGGGGACGACCAGGAGTTGCTGCTGCTCGTCGCGGCGTCCACCCCGGCGCCCCGCGAGCTGGCCCGGCTGGCCGCGCTGACCCACGCCGGCCCGGCCGCCGCGGTCTGCGTGCTGCTGGCCGGCTACCCGGCGGCCGGCCCGGGCGAGGCGCCGCCGCCGCTCGGCGCCACCACCCGGCTCCGGCTCGGTGGGCGGTACGCGCTGATCGGCGACCCGCCCGGGCGGCCGTACAGCGGGGACGGCAGTGGACTGGCGGCCCCGGTGGTGCTGGACGGCGACCCGTCGCACGCCACGGTCACCGGGCTGGCCCGCCGGCTCGCCGGGGCCACCCGCCGGGCCGAGGCGGTCACCTTCGCCGAGCTGCTCCCGGACCGGCGCTGGGCCGAGTCGTCCGAGACGGGGCTGCGCACCGTGCTGGGCCGGGGCGGGCGACAACCGGTCACGGTCGCCTTCGACGACGCCACCCCGCACTGGCTGGTCGGCGGGCGCACCGGCGCCGGCAAGACGGTCCTCCTGCTCGACGTGCTCTACGGCCTGGCCGCCCGGTACGCCCCCAGCGAGCTGCAGCTGCTCCTGCTCGACTTCAAGGAGGGGGTCAGCTTCACCGAGTTCGTCCCCACCGAGCGCGACCCGTCCTGGCTGCCGCACGCCCTGGCGGTCGGCATCGAGTCCGACCGCGAGTACGGTGTCGCGGTGCTGCGCGAGCTGCGCGACGAGCTGACCCGCCGCGCCGACCTGCTGAAACGGCACGGCGTCACGAAGCTCGCCGACCTGCCGCCGAACGTCCGGCCACCCCGGACCGTCACCGTGGTCGACGAGTTCCACGTGCTCTTCGCCGGCAACGACGCGCTCGCCCGGCAGGCCGTCGACCTGTTGGAGGAGCTGGCCCGCAAGGGTCGCTCGTACGGCCTGCACCTGGTGCTGGCCAGCCAGAGCACCACCGGTGTGGCGGCCCTCTACGGCCGGGCCGAGGCCATCTTCGGCCAGTTCCCGCTGCGGATCGCGCTGCCCGGCGGCGCGGCGGTGCTGGACGCGCCCGGCGACGCCGCCAGGACGCTGGCCGTGGGTACGGCCGTGCTGAACACCGCCGGCGGCGCGGCCGGCGCGGACACCGTGGTCCACTTCCCCGACGCGCACGCCGCGACGGCCGACCTGGCCACCCTGCGGCACGAGCTGTTCCAGGCCCGGCCGGCGGGCTCGCCGCCACCGACCGTCTTCCGCGGGTACGAGACGCCCCGGCTGGCCGACGACCTCACCTGGGCCGGGCTGCGACCCGGCGCCGAGCCGCCGCTCGCGCTGGTGGGCCGCACCGTCGACGTGTCCGGCAGCACTGCCGCGTTCCGCCTCGACGCCGCTCCCGGCCGGCACCTGGCCGTGGTCGGTACCGCCGCCGCCGGGGCGGACGTGCTCCGGTCGGCCGCGCTGAGCCTGGCCCGGCAGCACACCCCCGGCACGGCCCGCTTCCTGCTCGCCCCCCTCGCGCCGGGCACCACCGTGCTCGCCGACGACCTGGCGATGACCCTCGCCGCCGCCCGGCACCCGGTCCGCCGCCTCGACGCGACGGAGCTGCGCACGCACCTCGCCGAGGCGGCCGGCGGGTCCGACCGGCCCGGCGGTCGGATCTACCTGGTGGTGTTCGGGATGGACGCGGCGGCCGGCGCGCTGGCCGCCGCCGACCCGGCGACGTTCCGCTCCGGACACGACGACCTGCGGGCCGTGCTGCGGGAGGGCCCGGCGCACGGTGTGCACCTGCTCGGCTGGTGGCGCGGGCTGCGCCGGCTCGGTGAGGACCTCGGCGGGACGCAGCACCGCGACGACGTGGCCTGCCTGGTCGTGCTGAACGTGCCCGGCGCCGACCTCGGCCTGCACCTGAACGCGCATGATCTCAGCTACACCCCCCGCGACGGCCGGGCCCTGCTGGTCGACCGGCACGACCAGCGGACCGTGCTGATGGCGCCCTTCGTGGCCGACGGAGACGACCAGTGACCGGATTCGAGGAGTACGCGGCCGTGGCCCGGGAACTGGCCGCGCGGCAGCGCGGCGGGGAGCAGGCCGTCGCCGCCGAGGCGCAGCGCCGCCGGACCCTGCAGGCCGCCGTCGACGAGCTCGGCCGGCGGCTGGCCGCCCAGGGGCAGCGGCTCGACCAGCTCGGCTGGGCCATCGGCGTGTCCCCGATCCCGGACGACACCGCAACGGCGGTCGGCGCACCGACCACCGCGGTCGGTGCCGCAACCGGGCCGCCGTCGGTGGCCGGGCAGTCGGATGCCGCTCCGGCGGCGCCGGCGGACCCGCCGCCCGGGTCCGGGACGGGGGTGGGGGGTGGCACGGCCGCCGCGCCCGGGGTCGGGGCATACCCGGGCGGGGCCGCGCCCGGCCAGCGGGCGGGTGACCCGACGGCGGAGCTGGCCGCGGTCCGGCAGCTCGCCGACGAGGCCGACCGCTGCGGCCAGCAGGCCGAGGCCCTCGCCCACCGGCCCGTGCTGCTGCCCACCTGGTCGCCGCTGGGCCGGGCGGTCGCGGTGTACGCCGCGTGCGCGCTGGCCGGCTCGCTGCTGATGCTCGCCACCCTGGTCGGCTCGCCGGTCCCGGTGTCCGGGCTGGACCTCGTGGCCGCGGCCGCCTGTGCGGGCGTGCCGCTGCTGTCCTTCCTGGCCGGACAGGTGGTGCTGGCCCGCTGGGGCAAGCCGGTGATCGGGGGTGGCAACCCGCCGTCGCGGTACGTGCCGCTCGGCTTCGTCCTCTGCGCCCTGCTCTCCTCCGGCCTGTTCTGCCTCTACCTGGTCGCCTTCCGCCTGCTGCGCTGATCGAGGGGCGCGGGCGCCCCGGCCCCGGTGGTCGTGTTGTCGCCGGCGGCGAGGTGATCTCGTAGGCTGCTCGGTGGCCGGTGCGGTGGCGCGGGTCGGGCGACGCGAGGCGACATCGGGGAGGGTGTGTGAGCGCAGCTCAGATCATCGCCAGGCTGGCGGCGGCCGCGCAGAAGCTGGACGAGGCGAAGGCGAGGACGGCCGCCGCGGCCCAGGACGCCGCCGAGGCGCGGGCGTTGGTGGCCGGCGCGCTGGAGGGCGTGGCGGCCGGACCGTTGCTCGGCATGATCGACGCCTACCGGCAGGCGCTGGCCCAGGCCGCTCAGGGCGGCGATCCCGCGCGACAGCACGTGCAGGAGACGATCGCCAAGGTCCAGGCGCTGGGGAGCTGAGCACGGTTGGGCGACAACGACCGGTCCGGCGCCGTCGGCGGCGGTGAGCTGGACGGCTTCCGCGTCGGTCACCTGCCGGCCGGCGTGGGCGCGGAGGTGACCGACTTCGCGACCGAGTGGGACGACGTCACCTTCGCCACCCGGGTCTGGGAGCGCCACGTCGACGAGGGCTACCGGGTCGACCTGCGGGTGCACGTGCTGCGCGGTGCCCGGATCGCCGATCTCGCCGCCCTGCGCGACTTCCTCGGCGAGTACCACGAGCGGGCGCCCGACGGCGGGAAGTGGGACGCGTTCCCGCACCCCGACGGCCCCGGCCTGATCGGTGCGGGGGAGGCGTTCTGGCTGGTCGAGCCGGGCCTCGCGGTCGACGTCCTGGTCGACCCGGAGTACCACGACGGCCCGATCCTGGCGGCCGTGGCCAGGGCGGTGACGAGAGTCGGGACGGGCGGCTGAGGCAGGGCGGCTACCCGCCGAGGACGCGTTCGACCTCGCTGCGCACGGCCGCGGACGCGACCGGCGCCCAGGCGGAGAACAGTTCGCTGAAGTAGGCCCGATGCCGGTCGAGCAGAGCGGGCAGCTGGGCGATGACGTCCAGCTCGTTGACGATGCTCAGATCGACCAGCGGGGTCAGCTGCTCGGGGCCGACCGTCCTGGTCCGTCCGGTGAACCGGTCGTGGACCTCCCCGGTTGTCGCGAGCCGCGGCCACGAACGCTTCCGGTCGCACGCGCCGTACAGGTAAACCAGGGCCTCGGCGTCGGTCCCGATGAGCTCGCGCAGCCGGCCCCGGTCGGTCCAGTCGAGCAACGCGAGGTCGAAACCATCGGTTCCGTAGACCGCGTGCGCCAGACCTGCTGACTGGACGTCCGGTTGCTGGCCCAGCTCGGCCAGGCGTTGCCGCACGCGACACAGGTGGGCGTAGAGGGTGCCGCCGGGATGTTCGATGTGCTCGGCCCCTCGGTCGCGCAGCCAGGCCCGCAGGTCAACGCCAGTGCTCATGACCCGACCGTAGGGCAGGGCACTCGTGACGGGCCGACCCTCGGCGTGCGCAGTTCATCACAGCTCACGGGAGCGGAGGCGGCGGCAGGGTGGCCGAGCCGAGGCAACCGGTGAGCGTGAGACGCCCGGGCGTCGTCCGTCCCGTCCGGACCGCGATCCGATTCGCCGGTTTGCGCTTCCAGCGCGATAACGGGTTACCAGCGCGTAACTTTTCATTGACGTGTGTGAAATCGGACACGCATCATCGGTGCCACGGTCGATCGGATTCCCCCACCCGTCCCTCCCGGGCTTTTCCCGGGTGCCTCCCATCGGAGGTGCAGCCATGCTGTCCCGAATGATCCTGGCCGCCACCACGGCCGCAGCCGCCCTGCTCGTGCCCGCCACCGCGGCCCAGGCCGTCCCGCAACGCGCCACCACCGTCACCGTCGACGCCGCCACCACGGCGGACGCGGCGCCCCTCGCCGCCGCCGACGCCAACCCGGTCGTCGTCGTCGGTGGCCTGATCGGAATCTCCATCGCGTACGAGCCGATCGCCGCCCGGCTGCGCGCCGACGGCTACCGGGTCTCGATCTACCAGCTGCCGGGCCTCGGCTTCGGCGACATCCGGGACTCCGCCCGGTCCCTGTCGTCCTACGTGGACCAGGTCCGCGCCGCCACCGGGGCGGCCAAGGTGGACCTCGTCACCCACTCCGAGGGCGGCCTGGTCAGCCGCTGGTACGTGAAGTTCCTCGGCGGCGCCGCCAAGGTCGACCACTACATCAGCCTCGGCAGCCCGCAGTACGGCACGTACGTCGCCAACATCGTCAACTTCCTCGGCCTGGGCAGCTGCGCCGGCATCGTCGCCTGCCAGCAGATGTCCATCGGATCGAGCCTCCTCGCCGACCTCAACGGCGGCGACGACACCCCCGGCGCGGTCCGCTGGACCACCGTCCGGACCTGGCAGGACGAGTTGGTCCGCCCGGTGGGCAACGCCGCCCTCGCCGACGGCGCCAGCAACGTCCTGGTGCAGGCATGGTGCCCGCTGCGGATCGTCGGCCACCTCGGCCTGGTGCTCGACGGCACCACGTACACCATCGTCCGGCAGGCGCTCGCCGACGCCGCCATCCACCCCAACTGCTTCGCCCTGTAGCAGCGCCGGGGCCGCCGACCCGTCGGTCGGCGGTCCCGCGCGTGCCCGGGTCAGGCGGCCTTGGCGAGCGCCTCGAACTCGTCGTCGGTGAGCTGCACCTCGGCGGCGGCCACGTTCTCCTCCAGGTGCGCCACCGAGGACGTACCCGGGATCGGCAGCATGACCGGCGACCGGCGCAACAGCCAGGCCAGGGCGAGCTGCGCGGGCGTCGCGCCGTGCTCGGCGGAGATCGCGTCCAGCGGGCCGCCCGGCCGGGCCAGGTTGCCGGTGGCGATCGGGAACCACGGGATGAACCCCAGGTCGTTGCGCTCGCAGTGGTCCAGCACCGCCTCGGCGCTGCGGTCGGCCAGGTTGTAGAGGTTCTGCACCGAGACGATCGGGGTGATCCGCCGGGCCGCCTCGATCTGCTCCACGGTCACCTCGGAGAGGCCGATGTGCCGGACCTTCCCCTCCTGCTTGAGCAGGGCCAGCTCGCCGAGCTGGTCGTCCAGCGGCACCTTCTCGTCGATCCGGTGCAGCTGGTAGAGCGGGATGCAGTCCAGGCCGAGGTGGCGCAGGCTCAGCTCGCACTGCTGGCGCAGGTACTCGGGACGGCCGACCGGCCGCCAGTCGCCCGGGCCGGACCGGGTCAGGCCCGCCTTGGTGGCGATGACCAGGTCGTCGGCGTACGGGTGCAACGCCTCCTTGATCAGCATCTCGCTGACAAAGGGCCCGTAGGAGTCGGCGGTGTCGACGAAGGTCACCCCCAGCTCGTACGCCCGGCGCAGCACCCGGACCGCCTCCGCCGGATCCTTCGGGTCGCCCCAGACCCCCGGACCGGTGATCTGCATCGCCCCGTAGCCGAGCCGGTCGACCTGGAGGTCGCCCCCGATCCGGTAGGTGCCCGAGGCCTTCGCGGGCTGGGTGCTGGCACTGGTCGCCATGCCGGTCCTCCTGTGCGTCGTCGTCGGCGGCGGACCCGCCACCGATCGAGAGACATTCCCGCGAATCGTCGGCTTCAACGTCGCCGACGCCGAACGCGGGCCGGGACGCCCCTCGGAACGCCTCACCCGGTGTGCCGGAGCACCACCAGGGCCCGGTCGTCGTCCGCCGCCGGCAGGTCCCGCAGCAGCGCGTCGGCGATCGCCTCCACCGGCTCGTCGCGCACCGCGACCAGGGCCCGGTGCAGCGCTGCCACGCCCTCGTCGTACGGCTTGTCGCGCCGCTCCACCAGCCCATCGGTGTACGCCACCAGCAGGTCGCCGGGTTCGAACGGCACGGTGGTCACCGCCATCGGCGCGTCGACCAGGCCCAGCGGCCGCGCGTTGGGCGTCTGCACGGTCCGCGGTTCCTGACCGGCGGGCACCAGCACCGGGTGCGGGTGCCCGGCCCGCAGCACGTGCGCCGACCGGTTCGCCGGGTCGACCACGACGATGAGGCAGGTGCCCAGGAAGCCGACGCCGAGCAGCTCGGTCAGCCGGAGGAACACCTCCTCCAGCGGGACGCCCAGCCGGATCAGGGTGTTGAGCACCGTGCGCAGCTGCGCCATGTCGGCGGCCGCCTCGACCTGGTGGCCGACCACGTCACCGACCACCACGGCGTGCCGGTGGTCGTCCTGCCGGACCAGGTCGTACCAGTCGCCACCGAGGTGCAGGCCGGTCATGGCCGGCTGGTAGCGGGTGGCGATCTCCAGCCCGTCCGGGGTGGTCAGGGCGGAGCTGCGCAGCCGCCCGGCCAGCCGGGTCACCAGGTTGTGCTCGGCGGCGGCGAGGCGGACCCGTTCCAGGGTCTGCTCGCACAGGTCGGCGATGGTGTCCAGCAGCGCCAGGTCGCTGTCCCGCAGCGGCCGCTCCCGCAGCCAACCGAAGGCCAGCCCGGCGATCGGCTGGCGCTGCGCGTCGAACAGCGGCAGCGCGACCGTGGTGACCAGGCCGTGCGCGCCGACCGGGTCGGGCAGGTCGGGGAACCGGGCGGCGAACTCGGCGCGGTCGCGCAGGACGATCCGTTCGCCGTCGCGCAGCGCCCGGACGATCGGCCGCGGGTCGTCGATGGTGAGGTCGTCGAACGTGGCGGAGAGGCTCTCCGGCACGTCGTGGTACCAGAGCCGGACCAGCCGGCCCTCGTCCCGCATGGCCAGCCCGGGCAGCACCGCCCCGAGCGCGGTCGGCGCCGCGTCGAGGATCACGTCGATCGCCTCCGCGGTCGACCGGGTCACGCTCAGCCGGGCCGCAAACTCCGCCATCGCCTGCGCCGAGCCGGTCAGCTCGGCGCGCTGCAACGCCTGGCTGCACAGCCCGGCCACCGCGTCCAGCAGGTTGCGCAGCGCCTCGTCGTCGTCGACCGGCCGGGCCCAGCGCACCTCCAGCGCGCCCAGCGCGCCGCCGTCGCCGTACCGCAGGGGCAGGCAGACGCCCGTGGTCCGGTCACCCCCGCCGGCCGGCGAAAGCGCGGTGTTCTCGCGTACGGCCCGGGCCAGCGGCTCGTCGGCGTCGAGCGGGAGCGGCCCGGCCGGGGAGTCCCCGCCGGCCAGGTCGAGCACGGTGACGCCCGGCCGGGCGATCGCCACCCGCAGCGTCGTGGCGTCCACCACCGCCGGGGCCACGGTGGTCATCACGTCCACGATGGCCGGCCGCCCCCGGGCCGAGCTGAGCGCCCCGGCCAGCCGTGCGAGGGCCTCCGCCTGCCGCAGCGCCCGCTGCCGATCGCTGACGTCCCGCGCCACGGTGGCCACGAAGGCGGTGGTGTCCCGCCCGTCGCCGGTGGTCACCGTGAAGGTCTGGTGGTCCACGTCGAGCTGCTCGCCGGTGTCCAGCCGGAGCAGCCGGCTCTCCGCCCGGTGGTGGCCCTCCCGCAGCGCGGTCGGGATCAGCTCGGTGCGCCACAGCTCGCGGACGTCCGGGGCGGCGAAGTCGACCAACGCGAGCCCGTCCACCCGGTCGGCGTCGCCGAGCCCGACCAGCGCCCGGCCGGCCGGGTTGACGTAGACGGCCCGGCCGTCGGGGGTGGCCACCGCGATGAAGTCGGCGGAGCGTTCCACCAACGCCTGGAACAGCCGCAGCTCCGCCTGGGCGGCCCGCTCCGCGCTCAGGTCCAGGGCGTACGCCAGCCAGCGCAGCGGCTCGCGGTGCAACGCCACCAAGCCGATCTGCACCGGCACCCGGTGCCCGGCGGCGTGCAGGTACTCCTTGTCGAAGGCCCGGGCCCGGCCGGTCTCGGCCAGCTCGACCAGGGCCCGCGCATCCGCCTCCTCCCAGCCGGGGGGCGTGATCGCGGGCCAGCTCAGCCGCCCCCGGGCGACGTCCTCGGGGGTGTAGCCGAGCATCGCCAGGAACGCCTCGTTCGCCTCGGTGATCCGCTCGTCCTCGCCGCCGAACACGGCGAGCACGTCGGTGGCGGCGAGCCGTTCGTACCGGGCCCGCTCGGTGCCCAGCGCCTCCAGCAGCCGGGTACGTTCGGTGACGTCCACGACGCTGACGCCGAGCCCGACCAGCTCGTCGGTGGCGCTGATCCGGATCGGGAAGTAGCTGGCCACCGTGCGCCGTGGCGCGTCCGCGGGGCCGTGGGTGAACTCGACGCCGACCAGCGGGCCGTCCGCCAGGGCCCGGCGCATCAGCTCCTCGATCCGCGCACCGTGCTCCGGCACCATTTCCGCCGGCCGCCGACCCAGATGCGCCGCCGCCGGCGCGTGGTTCATCAGCGCGAGCGCCGGGTTGACCTGGACGTAGCGCAGCTCGGTGTCGACCAGGCCGAACCCGACCGGGGCGCTGTCCAGCAACGCCCGGCTGATCGCGTCGGTCCGCCGCCGTTCGGCCAGCGCCTCCGCCCGGCGGTGCTCCGCCTGGTAGGCCCGGGCCCCGGCGAGGGCGGTGCCGACATGCCCGGCCAGCAGCTCCATGAACGAGAGGTAGTCGGCGTCGACCGGGCGGCGCGGGTTGAACCCGGTGACCAGGACCGCTGTCGGGGCGGCCCCGCCGGACTCGGGCACCGGCACCAGGGCCACCTTCGGCCCGCCCGGCCGGTCCGCGTCGGCCGGGTCGAAGGGGACCACCCGCGGCTTCCCGCTCGCCAGCACCTCGGCCATCGGCCAGGACTCCGCGGCGCCCGGCGGGGGCTCGACGTCACTGCCGGCGACCAGCCGCGGGCCCGCCTCGCCGGCCAGATGGAGCCGGACGAACGGCACCGAGGCGCTGCCGGCCAGGGCCTTGACCGTGCGCCGGCCCACCTCGTCCGGCTCGGTCACGTCCACCAGCGCTCCGACGAGGGTGGTGAGCAGCCGCAGCCGGCGGTCGCCGACCACTCGGTCGGTGGTTTCGGTGACGGTGGTGAGGACCCCGCCCGGGGTGCCGGACTCGTCGAGGACCGGGCTGTACGAGTAGGTGAACCAGCACTCCTCCACGAAGCCGGAGCGGTCGAGCAGCAGCGGCTGGTCCTCGTGCCAGGTGGCGCCCCGGCCGGCCAGCACGCCGGTGACCATCGGCCCGATGACGTCCCACCGCTCCGGCCACACCTCGGCTGCCGGCCGGCCCAACGCGCCGTGCCGGCCGCCGAGGAGCGGCAGGTACGCGTCGTTGTGGAGCACCAGCAGCTCCTCACCCCACCAGAGCAGCATCGGCACGGGGGAGTGCAGGCAGACGGTCACGGCGGTCCGCAGGCTCTGCGGCCAGGAGTCGATCGGGCCGAGCGGGGTGCCGGACCAGTCGAGGGCGGCGATCGCGGCACCCGTCTCCCCGCCGGTGGCGAGGATGTCCAGCCACCGGGGGCCGTCCGGCGGGGTGTCGTGCACCGGGACCTCCGCTCGGCATCGGGCGCGTCGGCAGTACCCGGAAACGTACCAGCGCGGCGGCGGTCAGCGCGGTTCTTGATCTTGCCGGGATCCCGGGGCGCGGACAAACGGCGCAGCGGGTCGGCTACCCGGCCGGCGGCCGGGCAGTTGCGCCGAGCGACCGCGACGGCGGGGTGCGCCGTGCGACGCTGAACCGGAGGCGGGACGTACGTCTGGAGGTGCGCCATGGCCGCGACACCGCGGGTCGACTTCGCGCTCGACACGTACGAGTGCATCGTGCTCTACCCGGGTCCGTCCGGCCGGGCCCTGCCGGAGGAGACGGTGCAGCGCCTGCAGGCCGAGCACCTCCAGCACATGCGCGCGCTGCAGCGACGGGGCGTCATCCTGATCGACGGCTCGGTGGACGGCCCGGCCCGCGAGCCGGACCCGCCGATCGGCTTCGGCCTGGCCCGTACCGGCTCGGTGGACGACGTACGCAGCGTGATGGAGGCCGACCCGGCGGTGCAGGCCGGGCTCTACCGGGTGGACGTGCTGACCTTCCTCTGCCCGGCCGGTTCGCTGGAGTTCCCCCTCGCCAAGACGCAGAGCTGACCCCTGCCGGGCGGCCGAACCGGAGCCGCGCCCGCCGTCCCGGCCGTCGCCCTCGTCGATGCGCCGGCACCGGCGCGCCCGGCCCCGGCCGCAGGCGGCCCGGGAGCACCGCGTCGGGGGATGCGGGCGGGCGGTACCATTTCCGCCGCGCGGTCGCCGTTGCCCGCCGCTCACGACGTTCCGGTGCGGTTGTTCCGCCCGCTGCGCGGATTTCGCGCGTCGTCGGACAATGTTCCGCAGTCCGAAAGGGGTCGGCCGGCAGGTCGACCCGGAGGAGAGACTAGCCTGATGGGCGTGACACGCCGCGCGAAGATCGTCTGCACACTCGGCCCCGCCACCTCTTCCCCCGAGCGCATCCGGGGCCTGGTCGAAGCGGGCATGAACGTGGCGAGGCTCAACTTCAGCCACGGCAGTCACGCCGACCACGAGGCGGTGTACCGGCTGGTCCGCGAGACCGCCGACGCCGCCGGCCGGCCGGTCGCGGTGCTCGCCGACCTGCAGGGCCCGAAGATCCGGCTCGGCCGGTTCGCCGACGGCCCGCACGAGTGGCGCACCGGCGACTCCGTCGTGATCACCGGCGACGACATCCTCGGCACCAAGGAGCGGGTCTCCTGCACGTACCGGAAGCTGCCGCAGGAGGTGAAGCCCGGGGACCGGCTGCTGATCGACGACGGCCGGGTGGCGGTCGAGGTCAGCGACGTCACCGGCAACGACATCCGCTGCCTGGTCACCGAGGGCGGCCCGGTCTCCAACAACAAGGGCGTCTCGCTGCCGAACGTCGCGGTCAGCGTGCCGGCCCTGTCCGACAAGGATGCCGAGGACCTGCGCTTCGCCCTGGGCCTGGGTGTCGACCTGATCGCCCTCTCCTTCGTCCGCTCGCCCGAGGACATCAAGCTGGTCCACGCGATCATGGACGAGGAGGGCGTGCGCCGCCCGGTGCTGGCCAAGGTCGAGAAGCCGGAGGCGGTCGACCACCTGGAGGCGATCGTGCTCGCCTTCGACGGCGTCATGGTCGCCCGCGGCGACCTCGGCGTCGAGTTGCCGCTCGATCAGGTCCCGTTGGTGCAGAAGCGCGCGGTGCAGCTCTGCCGGGAGAACGCCAAGCCGGTCATCGTGGCCACCCAGATGCTCGACTCCATGATCGAGAATTCGCGGCCCACCCGCGCCGAGGCCTCGGACGTGGCCAACGCGGTGCTCGACGGCGCGGACGCGGTGATGCTCTCCGGCGAGACCAGCGTCGGCAAGTACCCGGTGCTCACGGTGAGCACCATGGCCAAGATCATCCAGACCACCGAGTCCGGCTCGATCGCCGTCCCGCGGCTCCAGCACGACCCGCGTACGCACGGCGGCGCCCTCACCGTCGGCGCGTCCTCGATCGCCCGGGCCATCGGCGCGAAGGCCCTGGTGGCCTTCTCGCAGACCGGCGACACCGTCAAGCGGCTCGCCCGGCTGCACTGCGACCTGCCGCTGCTGGCCTTCACGCCGGTGCCCGAGGTGCGCAACCAGCTCGCCCTCTCCTGGGGCGTCGAGACGTTCCTGATGCCGTTCGTCGAGCACACCGACGACATGTTCCGCCAGGTCGACCAGGCGCTGCTGGGCCTCAACCGGGCCAACCCCGGCGACCACGTGGTGATCGTGGCGGGTTCCCCGCCCGGCACCCCCGGCTCCACCAACACCCTGCGCGTGCACCAGCTCGGCTCGCTGGTCGACGCCGCCTCCGCGCGGGCCCTCCAGTGAGCGCGCGGAGTGCGCCGGTCCGGCGAGCCCCGCAGGCGCGAATCGAGGTGACGCAGTGACCGGGCGTCCGGCGGCGACCGGCCAGGCCGCGGTCGACCAGCTGCTGGAGGTGCTGGACCTCGAGCACACGGGCGAGATGAGCTTCCGGGGGATCAGCCCCCCGGTGGGTCCGCAGCGGGTATACGGCGGCCAGGTCGCCGGACAGGCCCTGGTCGCCGCCGGGCGCACCGTCGACCCGGAGCGCTTCGTGCACTCCCTGCACGGCTACTTCGTCCGGCCCGGCGACCCGGCCGAGCCCATCGACTACCAGGTGGAGAACGTCCGCGACGGCCGCTCCTTCTCGGTGCGCCGCTCGGTCGCGCTCCAGCACGACAAGCCGATCTTCTTCATGTCGGCCTCGTTCCAGCGGCAGGAGGAGGGGCTCGACCACCACGCGCCGGCCCCGCTCGACGTGCCCGGTCCGGACGAGGTGCCGACCATGGCCGACCGGCTCTCCCGCTACCCGGAGCGGCTGGGCATCTGGGGTCAGATCCCGCGCCCGATGGACGTCCGCTATCTCGGCGAGCCCGGCTGGGTACGCCCCGGCGACCGTCCCGCCGAGCCGCACCAGCGGGTCTGGATGCGTCTCGACGGCAAGCTCCCGGACGATCCGCTGCTGCACGCCTGCGCCCTGACGTACGCCTCCGACCTGACCCTGCTCGACTCGGTGCTGTCCGTGCACGGCGAGGTCTGGGGTCCGGGCGGGGTGGTGGGCGCGAGCCTGGACCACGCGTTGTGGTTCCACCGCTCGTTCCGCGCCGACGAGTGGTTCCTCTACGACTGCTGGAGCCCGTCCGCCTCCGGCGCGCGGGGCCTGGCCACCGGCCGGATGTTCACCACCGACGGCCGGCACATCGCCAGCGCCGTGCAGGAGGGGTTGCTGCGTCGCGTGGGCGCCTGACCGGCGCGGGCGGGCCCGTTCGGCCGCGGGGCGCGGAACCCGGCACCAGAGCCGCCGACTAATCTTGCCGGCATGCGTCTCTCCGCCCGGGTCGACTACGCCCTCCGCGCGTCCGCCGAGCTGGCCTCGGTGGCCGACGGCGCGGCGGCCGGACGGAGCCGTCCAGTGACCGCCGAGCAGATCGCCCGCAGCCAGGAGATCCCGCCGAAGTTCCTGGAGAGCATCCTGCTCCAGCTGCGCCGGGGCGGCATCGTGCAGGCCCAGCGCGGTCCCGAGGGCGGCTACTGGCTGGCCCGGCCGGCGTCGGAGATCTCTCTGGCCGAGGTGATCCGGGTGATCGACGGGCCACTGGCGCACATCCGGGGCCAGCGCCCCGAGCAGCTCGGCTACCAGGGCGCCGCCCGCGCCCTGCAGGACGTGTGGATCGCCCTGCGCGCCAGTGAGCGGGAGATCCTCGAACTGGTCACCCTCGCGGATGTGGCCGGCGGGACGCTGCCGGCCCGGGTCAACGAGCTGGCCGCCGACCCGGCCGCCTGGAGCTGACCGCCCCGGCCAGCGGGCCCCACCTCACCTCACCCGGCGTCCCACCAGTCGGATGGAGGATTGACCCGGAGCACCCCCGTGCCGCATTGTCGACCAAGTCGATAGGAGATGCCGAGAAGTCGGGGGGCGCCCGTGCGCAAGCTGCTGATCCTCGCCCTGGTCGGGCTCGCCGCGCAGCTGGTCGACGGCGCGCTGGGCATGGCGTACGGACTCACCTCCTCGACGCTGCTGCTCTTCGCCGGGGTGGCGCCGGCCGCCGCGTCCGCCTCGGTGCACCTGGCCGAGATCGGCACCACCCTCGCGGCCGGCCTCTCGCACTGGCGCTTCGGCAACATCGACTGGCGGGTGGTCGCCCGGATCGCGCTGCCCGGCGCGGTCGGCGCGTTCGCCGGCGCCACCCTCCTCAGCGCCATCTCCACCGAGGCCGCCGCGCCGTGGATGGCCGCCATCCTGTTCAGCCTCGGCGCGTACCTCCTGGTCCGCTTCTCCCGGCCGCTGCGCGCGAACCGGTCCGCCGGCCGCCTGCGCGGCCGCTTCCTCGCCCCGCTCGGGCTGGTCGCCGGCTTCGTCGACGCCACCGGCGGCGGGGGCTGGGGCCCGGTGGCCACCCCGGCGCTGCTGGTCTCCGGCCGGCTGGAGCCGCGCAAGGTCATCGGCTCGGTCGACGCCGCCGAGTTCGTGGTCGCCGGTGCCGCCAGCGCCGGGTTCCTCATCGGCCT
This sequence comes from Micromonospora mangrovicola, assembly GCF_047200535.1. NCBI lineage: Bacteria > Bacillati > Actinomycetota > Actinomycetes > Micromonosporales > Micromonosporaceae > Micromonospora > Micromonospora mangrovicola. The sequence goes on from NZ_JBJZOG010000039.1 coordinate 49,615, forward strand.
CGGCGCGGAGGGCTTCCTGCTCGGCACCGTGGCGGCGCTGCTGGTCGGTGGCCTGGTCGCCGCTCCGATCGCTGCCTGGCTGGTCCGGAGCGTCCCCGCCCAACTGCTCGGCGCCGCCATCGGCGGGGTGATCGTGCTGACCAACGCCCGTACCCTGCTGCGCGCCGGCGAGCTGGGTGGCCCGGTCCCGGCCGTGGTCTACGCGGTGCTCGGCGCCGGCTGGCTGGTCGCGCTGGCGCTGGCCGTCCGGGCACTGCGCCGGGTTCGCCGGGCCCGGGCCGTCGCCCAGGCCGCCCTCGCCGCCACGCCGCCCGGCGGCACGCCGGTCGCCGGCAGCGCGTCCGCGGGCGCACCGGCCGACGCGGACACCCCGGCGGCCGCTCGCCGGCTCGCCGCCGCCGTCGATTCCTGAGCCCGGGGCGTCCCCCGCCCGCCCTACCCGGCGCGCGCCGCCCGGCCGGGTGGGCGGGCTGGTCCGGCGTCCGGCGGGTCGAGTCGCGGGCGATGGGGCTCGGCGTGCCGGGCCGCCCCGACGGGTGTGGGCGTCGTGCGGGAGGAAAGCGTTGTCCTACGCTGCTCCCGCGCAGCCGAATCACCGACGTCGATCAGTAACGTCCCTCGTCATCGCGGTACCTCCTCCGCCGGCCCGGGCAGGCCGGCGCGCCACGTCGCGTGCCCGCCCTGTCGTGAAAGGCATCCTCGTGCACCCCATCACCCCACGTCGCCGCACCGCGCTGCTCGCCGCGGCCGCGGCGACCACCCTCGTCGCCGGCGCCCTCACCACGGTCGCCGCCTCGGCTGCCGGGTCGACTACCGGGTCACCAACCAGTGCGGCGGCGGCTTCGGGGCCGACGTCACCGTCACCAACCTCGGCGAGCCGGTGAACGGCTGGACCCACCTGGGCCTGGCCCGCCGGCCAGCAGGTCACCCGGGTGTGGAACGCCACCGTCACCCAGTCCGGCGCCCAGGTCAGTGCCCGCGACGCCGGCTGGAACGCCGCCATCGGCACCGGCGGCACCGCGAACTTCGGCTTCAACGGGTCGTGGAACGACGTCAGCAACCCGGACCCGACCAGCTTCGCGCTGAACGGCACCACCTGCACCGGCGCGACCACGCCGACCACCGCCACGCCCACCTCGGCGTCGCCGACCACCGATCCGCCCACCACCCCGCCGCCCACCATTCCGCCGCCCGGTGCGAAGCAGATGGAGAAGCTCGACCGGGGTCTGATCAGCGTCCGCTCCGGCAACGGCAACCTGGTCTCCTGGCGGCTGCTCGGCACCGACACCGCCGGGGTGTCGTTCAACCTGTACCGCGGCTCCACCAAGGTCAACAGCAGCCCGCTCACCGGCGCCACCAGCTACCTCGACAACGGCGCCGCCGCCGGTACGGCCTACACGGCGCGGCCGGTGGTCGACGGCGTCGAGCAGGCGGCGTCCGCCCCGGCGCTCCAGTTCGCGAGCGGCTACCTGGACGTGCCGATCCAGGCCCCGCCGGGCGGCACCACCCCGACCGGGGAGGCGTACACCTACTCCGCGAACGACGCCAGCGTCGGCACCCGCTCCGGCACCGGCCAGGTGATCGGCTCGACCTCGGCCGACTACCGCAATTCCGGCGGCTACGTGCTCTCCGGACCCGAGTTCCTGACCATGTTCGACGGCCGCACCGGCGCCGCCCTCTCCACCGTGAACTACGACCCGCCGCGCGGCACCGTCTCGTCCTGGGGCGACTCGTACGGCAACCCGGTCGACCGCTTGCTCGCCGCCACCGCCTACCTCGACGGGCAGCGCCTTTCACTGATCATGGCGCGTGGCCACTACACCCGGGCGGTCGTCGCCGCCTGGGACTTCCGCAACGGCGCCCTGACCAGGCGCTGGACCTTCGACTCCAACGCCTCGGGCAACGGCGCCGCCGGGCAGGGCAACCACAGCCTCGCGGTGGCCGACGTCGACAGCGACGGTCGGCAGGAGATCGTGTACGGCGCGGTCGCCATTGACGACGACGGGCGGCTGCTCTGGTCCACCGGCAACGGCCACGGCGACGCGCTGCACGTCGGCGACCTCGACCCGGCCCGGGTCGGACTGGAGGTCTTCAAGGTCGACGAGGACGGCAGCAGGCCCATCTCCTGTGGATGGCCGACGCGCGCACCGGGCAGATCATCTGGCAGACCGCGTCGAACGGGGACAACGGCCGGGGCGTCTCCGACGACGCCTGGGCCGGCAGCCCCGGGGCCGGGTCGTCGTCCGCCGCCGTCGACCGGCCCGCTTCGCCGACGCCGGTCTGTCGACCAGCCCGGAAAGCAGGCACCGGGTCGCCGGCCGCGGAACCCGCTCCGCCGGCGACCCGGTGCACCACACCGCAGCATTCCCGACCCGTCCCGACCGGGAATGCCGTACCACCACCGGGGACAAAGCTATGCGCGCTCCGCGACGGTGGGGTGACGTGGCTATGAAGAGCGTGTTTCAGCCGTTCCGGCGCAGGCCACCGGCCACCTGCTCGGCGATCAGCTCGAACGAGCGGACCCGGTCGGCCCCGTCGTACACCATCGTGGTCAGCATCAGCTCGTCCGCGCCGGTGCGCTCCAGCAGCGCGCCGAGCTGCCGGGCCACCGTCTCCGGCGAACCGGTCGCCTGCCCCTCCCGACGCTGGGCCACGAACTCCCGCTCCAGCTCCGAGTACGGGTAGGCCGCCGCCTCCTCCGGCGTGGCGAGGGGCTCCGGCCGCCCCGAGCGCAGCTTCAGGAACGACAACCCGGCCGGTCCGGCCAGCCACTGCGCCCGCTCGTCGGTCTCGGCGCAGACCGCGTTGACCGCCACCATCGCGTACGGCTCGTCCAGCCACTGCGACGGCCGGAAGCTCTGCCGGTAGAGCTGGAGCGCGGGCAGCGTGTTCTGCGCGCTGAAGTGGTGCGCGAAGGAGAAGGGCAATCCGAGCAGCCCGGCGAGCTGGGCGCTGAACCCGCTCGACCCGAGCAGCCAGATCGCCGGCGACTGTCCCTTACCGGGGGTCGCGGTGATCGGGCCGGGCTCGGCGCCGCTGAAGTAGTTCATCAGGTCGGCCAGCTCGCGGGGGAAGTGCTCCGCCGACAGCCCCTCCATGCTCCGGCGCAACGCCAGCGCGGTGACCTGGTCGGTGCCCGGCGCCCGGCCGATGCCCAGGTCGATCCGGCCCGGGTGCAGCGCCTCCAGCGTGCCGAACTGCTCGGCCACCACCAGCGGCGCGTGGTTGGGCAGCATCACCCCGCCCGAACCGAGCCGGATCGTCGAGGTGTGCGCCGCCAGGTGGGCGAGCAGCACCGCCGGGGCGGAGCTGGCGATCGCCGGCATGTTGTGGTGCTCGGCCACCCAGAACCGGCGGTAGCCCAGCTCCTCGGTGCGGCGGGCCAGCTCGGTGGTGTGTGCCAGCGCCTCACCGGCGGACGCGCCGCGGGCCACCGGTGCAAGATCAAGAACAGACAACGGTACGTCGATCACGAGAACGCCCAACCCGTTTCGTGCCGGATTTGTTCCCGCCCCGCTGCCCCGCCTGGCCCGCCTGCCCCGGCACTCCGGGTGCGGCAAACCGGCCGGTCGGACCCCTGTCGACACCGCGATTTGCCGCGCACCGAGTCGATCACGGCTGGCTCAGCCCATGCCGCGCGCCTGCTCGAAGATCAGACTCGTCTGGGTGTGCTGCACGGCCGGATCCACCGCCAGGTGGTCCAGCACGAAGTCCCGCAGGGCGTCCCCGGACGCGGCCCGCACGTGCAGCACGTAGTCCTCCGCGCCGGCCACGTGGAACACCGACACCACCCCGGGCAGCCGTACCGACCGCGCCCGGAACGCGTCCACGGCCGCCCGTTCGTGCGCCGTCAGCCGCACGGACACCAGCGCCTGCAACGGCAGGCCCACCGCTGCCGGGTCCACCTCCGCGTGGAACCCGCGGATCGCCCCGCACTCGCGCAGCGCCCGGGTGCGGGTCAGACACGTCGACGGGGCCACCCCCACCCGTTCGGCAAGGGCGTTGTTCGGCAGCCGGCCGTCCGACGCCAACTCGGTCAGGATCGCGCGGTCGATGTCGTCCAGGGCCGCGAACGGCGGCCGTACATCATTCGGTGCGAGGGGCATGCCAGCATCCTCCACCGAACTTGCTGACATCGAAAGGGTGTACAGCAGAATCTTCTTCGTCTCTCTTGCCCCGCAGTGCTCTCATATTCGACGCTTCCGGTCATGACTGCCGTGGACACCAGAGCCGTGCACGCCGGGCGCGACGACCTCGCCGGACTCGGCGTCCACGTGCCACCCATCGATCTCTCCACCACCAACCCGCTGCCGTCGGTCGACGACGGCGGCGACGCGTACGAGACCCTCGCCACCGGCGGCACCCTGCCCGCCGGTGCCAGCGCGGTCTACCAGCGGCTCTGGAACCCCACCGTGGCCCGCTTCGAGACCGCCCTCGCCGAGCTCGAAGGCACCGCCGAAGCCGTCGCGTTCGCCAGCGGCATGGCCGCCCTCACCGCCACCCTGCTCGCCGCCACCCGTGACGGGAAGCGTCACGTCGTCGCCGTCCGTCCCCTCTACGGCGGCACCGACCACGTGCTCGCCACCGGCCTGCTCGGCACCGAGGTCACCTGGGCCCGGCCCGACGAGGTGGCGGCCGCCGTCCGCCCCGACACCGCCCTGGTCGTCGTCGAGACCCCGGCCAACCCCACCCTCGACCTCGTCGACATCGCCGCCCTCGCCGACGCCGCCGGCCACGTCCCGCTGCTCGTCGACAACACCGTCGCCACCCCGGTACTGCAGCGGCCGGCCCGGCACGGCGCCGCGCTCGTGCTGCACAGCGCCACCAAGAGCATCGGCGGCCACGGCGACGTCCTCGCCGGCGTCGTCGCCTGCGACACCGAGTGGGCGACCCGGCTGCGCCAGGTCCGCGCGGTCACCGGCGCCATCCTCCACCCGCTCGGCGCGTACCTGCTGCACCGCGGCCTGCAGACCCTGCCCCTGCGGGTCCGCGCCCAGCAGGCCGGCGCCGAGAAGATCGCCGCCTGGCTCGCCGGCCACCCGGCTGTCGAGCGGGTCCACCACCCGTCGCTGCACGACCCCGCCGGGCTGGTCGGCCGGCAGATGTCCGGGACGGGCAGCCTGCTCGCCTTCGAGGTACGCGGCGGCGCCGCGGCCGCGGCCGCCGTCGCCGGCGCCTGCCGGCTGCTCACTCACGCCGTCTCCCTCGGCGGGGTCGACACCCTGATCCAGCACCCGGCCTCGCTCACCCACCGGCCGGTCGAGGGTGAGGCCAAGCCGTGCGGTGGGCTGCTGCGTGTCTCCGTCGGCCTGGAGGACCCGGAGGACCTGCGAGCGGACCTGGAGCAGGCGCTGTCGGTCCTCTGACCGGCCTGGCGCACCACGGCGGCTGAATCGGCCTCAGGGCTTCGGGCCGACGTGCCGGTCCAGCGCGGCCACCGCGTCGCGACGGGCCACGGAGAGCGAGTTGCGGCGGTTCATGCTCCAGGCGATGCCGAGCAGGTCGAGCGCCCACCGGCAGAGGCCCATGATGTCCGACGACTCGTTGGTGAACAGGTAGCGCGGGTAGACGTACGACTTGCCGCGGACGGTCACCCGGTTGGCGAACCGGCAGCCGTCGGAGTGGAAGAGGCCCCGCAGGAAGTCGCCGGCGTGCTGCTCCGCGATCTTCCGTTGCCAGTCGGTCAGGACCATCGGGCGCTCGTGCTTCATACCCGGACCGTGCTGCGGAAACAGGCACGGCCAGTGCTTGCCGTAGCTCTGCACAGTGACGCAACCCTGTTGCTGCACGCGCTGCACCTTTTCCGCCAGCACGGCGCGCATGGCCCTCTCGCAGGCGTCGATCAGTCCGGGCCGACTGTTGCTGCAGGAGATCCTCAGGACCGGCACGCGGGCTGTGGTCACCAGGTGTCCGTCGCCCAGGCAGACACCGAGGAGGTAGGCGTAGGGAGCGAGATCTGTCGGGTCCGCGATGCCTGGGCGACACCGGAAGCAGCGCTGCGCCGTGCGCTGTCGCTTGGGCTCGGCCCGGGCTTTGCACCAGTGCCGGACGGTGGGACAGGAGACCCCGACGGCGCGGGCGGCCTCGGCGAGGGTCGCGCCGGCGAGGTACAGGCGTCGCGCCTGAGCACGTGTTTCAGGTGGATGCACGACGGCATTCTCGAACGCCCGTACGACGTTCCCGGTGCCCCCGGTGGGATTCGAACCCACACTGTCGATCTTTTGAGAATCGCGCCTCTGCCGGTTGGGCTACAGGGGCTTCTGTAGTTCGGCCCCATCAGGTTACCTACTAGGCTAGGGGCGGCGACACCCGGCACGGCGGGTGTCGGGTTCAAACTGGTGGGAGTGGCTCGTGGCCGAGACGGAGACCGAGCGCAGGCGCGTACTGATCGCCGAGGACGAGGCGCTCATCCGGCTGGACCTGGCCGAGATGCTGGTCGAAGAGGGCTACGAGGTGGTCGGCGAGGCGGGCGACGGCGAGACCGCCGTCAAGCTGGCCGAGGAGCTGAAACCGGATCTGGTCATCCTCGACATCAAGATGCCGATCATGGACGGCCTGGCCGCCGCCGAGCGGATCGCCGGTGCCCGGATCGCCCCGGTGATCATCCTCACCGCGTTCAGCCAGCGGGACCTGGTGGAGCGGGCGCGGGCGGCCGGCGCGATGGCGTACCTGGTCAAACCGTTCCAGAAGAGCGACCTGGTGCCGGCGGTGGAGATCGCGCTGTCGCGCTACTCGGAGATCGCCGCGCTGGAGGCGGAGGTCGCCGGCCTCAACGACCGGCTGGAGATCCGCAAGACCGTGGAGCGGGCCAAGGGCGCGCTGATGACCACGTACGGGATGACCGAGCCGCAGGCGTTCAAGTGGATCCAGCGCACCGCGATGGACCACCGAATGACCATGAAGGAGGTCGCCGAGCGGATCCTCGCGGAGACGGCCGGCGGCGAGGTGGCGCAGCCGGCCTCCTGACCCCCCGGACGGCGCCGTGGCCCGCGCCGCGCGGCGGGCCGGACGCGGACCCGCCCGTCGACGGGTTCCACGTGTCGTCGGTGGTCGATACGATCGCCGGCATGCGGCGTGGCGTGGCGGTGCTCGGCCTGCTCGTCGTGCTGCTCGCCGGCTGCCGCTCGGCCGGCCACCCGGCGCCCACGCCCGCCCCGGTGCGTCCGGCCTGGCAGCCGGTCACCCTGCCCGTCCCGCCCGGTGCGTCGGGTCGGCCGGCGCTGCGGGACGTCACCGTCTGTGACGGCCGCTGGTTCGTGGTGGGCGCGGTGGTGGACGGAGCCGGCACCACCCGTCCGGCCGCCTGGAGCAGCTCCGACGCGGTCACCTGGACCCCGCTGCGTCCGGTGCCGCGCAGCCCCTACGGCGAGGAGAACCTGCTGACCGCGGCGGGCTGCCGGGACGGCCGGCTGGCCGCGGTGGGCGGCAAGAGCGGCGGGGTGCACGGCAATCCCCGGATCAGCACCTGGCGCCAGGTCGCGGACGGCTCGCTGGTGGAGGTGCCGGCCGAGTTCGAGGTGTTCGGCGGCCCGGACGCGGTGAACGCGGGGCGGATCGCGGGCGGCCCGCGCGGGTGGTTGATCTCCGGTAACCGGGCCACCGGGGCGGCGGCCTGGGTGTCCCCGGACGGGACGGACTTCCAGCTGGTCAGCGCGCTGCCGCAGCTGGCCGCCGACGCGGCGGGGCGGCCCTGGGTGGCGGACGGCGCCGCGGTGCCGGCGGGCTGGCTCATGGTGGGTTCGGTGCTGCCGCCCGGGCGTACCGGGTCGGATCCGGTGGTGTGGACCTCCACGGACGGGCGCGGCTGGCGGCGCGCGGTGCTCTCCGCCGCGGACGGCTTCGAGGATCTCCAGCGGGTGGTCCGGGTGGGGGAGCGGACGGTGGCGGTGGGCCGGCGCGGTGACGGTCTGGGCGCCTGGCTGGGGGAAGCGGCCGGCTGGCGGGCCGGCGGTGGCTTCGGCGGCGCGGGGACGGACCGGCCGGCCCGGGTGTGGGGGCTGGCGGCGCGCTCCGACGGCGCCTTCGCGGTGGTCGCCGGTGGGGCGTCCGGGGCGGGCTGGTTCTCGCCGGACGGCGGGCGGTGGTCCCCGGTGGTGCTGCCCGTCGGGGTGCCGGCGAGCGCGGACCGGTCGGTGGCGGTGGCCGGTGCCGGTGACTCGGTGCTGCTGCTGGTGGACGACGGCTCGCGGGCCGCGGTGTGGGCGGCACGCGGGTCGTGGAGCCCCGACTGACCCTCCCACCAGCGTGTTTCCGGTGAGTGTCGGATGTCCGTTTTTCCCATGGGTCGGACCCGTGTGTTACAGCACATCTGTGAATCCGGCCACTCAACGTAACGGTTAGGTCAACCCCGTCGCGCAGGTCTACCCCAGCGCTCTCAGGTGGGATAACGTCCCGGCCCAGACCGGGATCGCGGTCGGTCCGGCCATTCCCCCGCAAGGTCCAATTCGACGTGGGTGGTCCGGGCCTTCGGACGGAGGAGGGTACGAGCCGTGAGGCAGAAGCTCGCACGGGTGCTCGGTGGTGTGGCCATCGGCGCGCTCGTTTTCAGTGGCGCGGCCTGCAAGGCCGACAGCGGCAGTGAGGCGGGCGGCGAGAAGGCCGCCTGTGACCTGAAGATCGGCTTCTTCGGCGCGCTGACGGGTGACGCTGCGGGTCTCGGTATCCACATGCGCAACGGCACCAAGCTGGCCATCGACGAGTACAACAAGGACAACAAGGACTGCCAGGTCAAGCTGGAGGAGTACGACTCCCAGGGCGACCCGGCGAAGGCCCCGGCGCTGGCCCAGCAGGCGGTCGGCGACACCAAGGTCGTCGGCATCATCGGCCCGGGCTTCTCCGGCGAGTCCGAGGTGGCCGACCCGATCTTCGACGAGGCCGGCCTGCCGACCATCACCCCGTCGGCGACCCGCCCGAGCCTGAGCACCAAGGGCTGGAAGGTCTTCCACCGGGGCGTCGGTAACGACACCTCCCAGGGCCCGGCCGCCGGCCGCTACATCAAGGACGTGCTGAAGGCCGAGAAGGTGTACGTCGTCGACGACCAGTCGGCGTACGGCGCCGGCCTGGCCGACGAGGTCAAGAAGGTCATCGGCACCCCGGCCGGCTACGACAAGATCCAGGTCAAGCAGACCAACTTCTCCGCCGTGGTCACCAAGATCCAGAGCAGCGGCGCGAGCGTGCTGTTCTTCGGTGGTTACTACACCGAGGCCGGTCTGCTGCTCAAGCAGCTCAAGAACGCGGGCTGGACGGGCACCATGGTCGCCGGTGACGGCGTCAACGACGCCAACTTCATCAAGGTCGCCGGTGACCAGGTCGCCGAGGGCACCGTCCTGACCTGCCCCTGCGCCCCGGCCACCAAGGCCAAGGGCAGCTTCGTGACCGACTACAAGACGGCGTTCAACACCGACCCGGGCACCTACGCCGACGTGTCGTACGACATCACGAAGATCATGCTGGAGGGCATCAAGTCCGGTAAGTCGAGCCGGGCCGACCTGAACTCCTTCATCACCAGCTACAGCGGCACCGGCGCCGCCACCGGCGTGACCTACAAGTTCGAGTCCAACGGTGAGCTGGACCCGGCCCAGGTCGTCGTCTGGGCGTTCAAGGTGAACGCGGGCCAGGTCGTCCCCGACATCGAGATCCCCAAGGCCTGACCGGTCCGTCCGGTCCCGCCAGGGACGCCAGGCGTGGGGGGGGGGGGGGGGGGTCCCCCCCCCCCCCCCCCCCCC
>NZ_JBJZOG010000040.1:0-57811 GCF_047200535.1 Micromonospora mangrovicola
GGGGGGGGGGGAGGGGGGGGGGGTGGGGGGGGGGGGGGGGGGGGGGGGGGGGGTCCCTCCCCCCCCCCCTCCCCCCCCCCCCCCCCCCGGCGGTGATCGACTGCCACGTTAGCGCCATTCCAGCTGGCGCTGCGCCGGCCGGTCGGCGAACATCACGTGGTCGACCAGGATGTGCCCCCAGCCGCCCGAGTTGAAGTCGTTGATCTCCAGGTGGGCACGCTTTCCGGCGAGGTCGCGAACGTCCCAGGCCACCCAGTCCAGGCGCTCGCTGTCCGTGCCGGTGGCGGTGCGCACCACCTCACCGTCCACGACCAGGTTCATCGCGGTCTCCACCGCGCGGGGCAGCACGGGCTGGTCGGTGGCGACGAGGTGGTCCACCAGCAGGTGTCCCCAGCCTCCGGTGTTCTCGTCAACGATCCGGAGCTGGGCCGGGCGGCCCCGGAACTCGGTCACGTCCCAGCTGCGCCAGTTGAGATAGCCGGAGAAGCTTCCCGTGGCGGTACGCACCACCCGGCCGTCGACCAGCAGTTCGACCACGGTCCGTCCGGAGCCGTCGTCGAGGTGCCCGCCGGCACCGACGAGCAGGCTGAGGTGGTTCCCGTCGATGGTGAAGGCCGGGGAGGTCAGCGTGCCGGTCGTCGAGTCGGCATCGAAGAAGGTGGTGAGGAGCTTGTCGCCGACGTGACCGCGTTCCCACCGGGCGGGGCCCACCACCGGCGCGCGGTTGAGCAGGTCACCGGTCGCCGTCCAGCCCGCCTGCTCGTACGTCTGGCCGTCGGGCAGCTCGAAGTCGATCACGGGTTCGGCGTCGGCCGGCACGAAGTCGGTCGTCGTCGTGCCCGGCAGGTGCGGGTGCGCTCCTCCGCCGACGAGCAGGTTCAGGTAGTTCCGGTCGACGTTGAAGTCGGCGGAGACCATCCGGCCCCGGGGCGCGTCGGAGCCGAGGAAGCTGTTCACCAGGGCCCGGCCACGGAAACCGCTGACCAGTTGCTGCCCGGGCACGGTGCCCGGGTAGGGGGTGCCGCCGAACGGTCCCGGTTCCAGGATCGGGTCGTTCTCCACGGTCCAGCCCGCGTAGCCGTCCTCGAAGTCGGCGACGAGCGTGCCGGCGGGTGGCTCAGCCTCTTCGGTCACCACGTTGTCGGCGGTGAACGTGGTACCGTCCCAGTCACCGACGAAGTACTGGGCGCCCGATGCACCGGCGACCGCACCAGGGTTGAGGTTGACGAGCAGCACCCATCTGGTGCGCTGCGGGTCGCCGTCGACCGGCAGCTCGAACAGGTCCGGCACCTCCCAGACCCCGCCGGTCGCATTGGCCGGGCCGAAGTCGCTCAGGTGGGTCCAGGAGCGCAGGTCGGCGGAGCCGTAGAAGCTCACCTTGTGCTCGATGGCGCGGACCACCGCCATCGTCCAGCGACCGGATCTGGTGTCCCAGAACACCTTCGGGTCCCGGAACTCCCGCGAGCCGAGGTCCAGCACGGGGTTCCCGGCGTGTTTCGTCCAGGTGCGCCCCCGGTCCGTGCTGTACGCCAGCGACTGCGCCTGGATGCCGGTCGCCGGATACCAGTTGGTGTAGACGGCGACCATCGCCGGCGCGCCGGGACATCCGGGGCTCGGGGCGGGGTGCCGGGCGTGACCATGGGGCGAATCCTGAGCGGGCCCGACATCGATGTCAAGAGTTGCGTCGGAGTTTCCTGCGGGTTAGCGAAAACCCTTGGTCGAAGCATTGACATCTCTCGGCCATTGCCTTGAAACTGCGCTGACATCGTTGTCATCTTCGCCACGGCTCGGGCCGTGGATCCCGGATGGGAGCAGACATGATCCAGCGCATCGGCCGCCGCGCCGCCCTGCTGGCCGCCGTCGCGGCGACCGGCATGGTCGTCGCCGGCTGCGGTGACAGCTCGGGAGACGGCGCCTCCGGCGACAAGACCGTCGCCGTCTCCCTGATCACCAAGAACTCCACCAACCCGTTCTTCGTCGCCATGCAGAACGGCGCCAAGAAGGCCGCCCAGGCCGAAGGCGTCAAGCTGACCGTGGCCGCGGGCAAGGAGGACGGGGACGAGGCCGGCCAGGTGCAGGCCATCGAGGACGCCGTCGCCCGGGGTGACGCGGGCATCCTGATCACCCCGAACGGCCCCGGCGTCAACCCGGCCATCAAGAAGGCTCGGGACGCCGGCCTCTTCGTGATCGCGCTGGACACTCCACCCGATCCGGCGAACACCGTGGACATCACCTTCGCTACCGACAACTTCAAGGCCGGTGAGCTGATCGGCAAGTGGACCGCGGCCCAGCTCGTCGGCAAGCCGGCCACGATCGCCCTGCTCGACCTCTTCAACGACAAGGTCGTCTCCGTCGACTACAACCGGGACCAGGGTTTCCTGACCGGTATGGGCATCGACACCGGCGACCAGAAGAAGAACGGCGACGAGGCGAAGATCGGCAGCTACTCGGGCGGCACCTACACCATCGCCTGCAACGAACCGACCAACGGCGCCGAGGACGGCGGACGGACGGCGATGGAGAACTGCCTGACCAAGAACCCCGACATCAACGTGGTCTACACGATCAACGAGCCGGCCGCGGTGGGCGCGCACAAGGCGCTCCAGGCCGCGGGCAGGACCCAGGGCGTCCTGGTCGTCTCGGTCGACGGCGGCTGCGACGGCGTACGGCAGGTCAAGGACGGCGTCATCGGCGCCACCTCGCAGCAGTACCCGCTGAAGATGGCCGAACTCGGCGTGCAGGCGATCAAGAAGATCGCCACCGGTGGGGAGAAGCCGAAGGTCTCCGACGGCCTTGACTTCTTCGACACCGGCGTCACGCTGGTCACCGACAAGACCGCCACCGGGATCGAGAGCATCACCAGCGCCGACGGCGCCCAGCGCTGCTGGGGCTGAGCCACCCGCCACGGTCGAGGGCCCGGGGCCGCCTCCACCCCGCGCCCTCGGCCGGGCACCCGTCCGCCACCGCCGACACCGGCAGGGAGCCCCCGATGACCGCCACGACCCCACCGACCACCGCCGCGCAGCAGTTCGCGCTGCGCCGGCACTCGCCACTGCAACGCGTGCAGCACCTCCTGCACGCGCACCCCGCGATCAGCCCGTTCCTCGTGCTGGTCATCTCGTTCGTCGTCTTCGCCACCCTCAACCCGCGCTTCGCCTCGCCCAACTCGCTGTCTCTGGTGCTGCAGCAGGTGGCGGTCATCGGCGCGCTCGCCGTCGGGCAGACATTGATCATCCTGACCGCGGGCATTGACCTGTCGGTCGGCGCCATCGTCATCCTGGCCATGATGCTGGCAGCCAAGCTGGCCGAGGGGCAGGGGCTGCCGGCGGCGGGCGCGGTCGTGCTGGCCGTCCTGGTCGGTGCCGCAGCCGGCGCGCTCAACGGTGGCCTGGTGACCCGGCTGAAGCTGCCGCCCTTCATCGTCACCCTCGGCACGCTCAGCGTCTTCACCGCCATCGGGCTTCTCTACTCCGAGGGGCGCAGCGTGCAGGCCACCGACCTGCCCCCGCTGCTGAGCTGGACCGGCGAGTCCTTCCCGGTCGGCCGGTTCCGGATCACCATCGGCGTGGTCGCGGTGCTGCTGCTCTACCTGGCCGTCGGCTTCGCCCTCGCCAAGACCGCCTGGGGACGGCACGTCTACGCGGTCGGGGACGACAAGGAGGCCGCCCGGCTCGCCGGGATCCGGGTCGACCGGGTCCTGGTGAGCGTCTACCTCGTGGCGGGGGCGATCTACGGCCTCACCGCGTGGATCCTCATCGGACGGGCCGGCGCGGCCAGCCCGAACGCCATCACGGACGCCAATCTGGAGAGCATCACAGCCGTCGTCATCGGTGGCACCAGCCTCTTCGGCGGTCGCGGTGCCGTGCTGGGCACCCTGATCGGCGCGCTGATCGTCGGCTTCTTCCGCAGCGGCCTCTCCCTGGCCGGGGTGGACGACCAGTACCGGGTACTCGCCGTCGGCGTGCTGGTGATCCTCGCCGTCGCCGTTGACCAGTGGATCAGGAAGGTGAGGTCATGACCGCCACCACCACGCACACCCCCGCCGGTCGGTCCGGCACCGCGGACGGCGGCCTCCGTACGCCGGTGCTGTCCGCGCGCGGCCTGGTCAAGGCATTCGGCAAGGTCGTGGGTCTGGACGGAGTGGACCTCGACCTGTACCCGGGTGAGGTGCTCGCCGTCATCGGGGACAACGGCGCCGGCAAGTCCACCCTGATCAAGTGCCTGACGGGGGCGCTCACCCCCGACGCGGGGGAGCTGTTCCTGGCGGGGAAGCCGGTGCAGTTCAAGCGTCCGCAGGACGCCCGGGACGCCGGCATCGAGACGGTCTACCAGACCCTGGCCGTGGCGCCGGCGCTGGACATCGCGAGCAACCTCTTCCTCGGCCGGGAGAAGCGCCGGCGGGGCGTCCTCGGCTCGGTGTTCCGGATGCTCGACCAGAATGGGATGCGCCGGGAGGCCGCGCAGGCCCTCACGGATCTGGGGATCGGCACGTTGCAGAACGTCGCGCAGGCGGTGGAGACGCTCTCGGGTGGCCAGCGCCAGGCGGTCTCGGTGGCTCGGGCCGCGGCCTTCGGCAGCAAGGTGATCGTGCTCGACGAACCCACCGCGGCGCTCGGCGTCAAGGAGTCCAACCAGGTGCTCCGGATGATCGGGGAACTCCGCTCCCGAGGTCTGCCGGTCATCCTCATCAGCCACAACATGCCGCACGTGTTCGAGGTGGCCGACCGGATCCACATCCAGCGACTCGGCCGCTGCGCGGGCGTGGTGACGCCGGCGTCGCACTCGATGCCCGAGGCGGTGGCCATCATGACCGGCGCGACCACCCTCGAGGAGACGCCGGGCCGGCGGGCGGGCTGAGCCGCCGCGATGCGACCGGGGCCCCGGTGGCCCGGGAAAGGAAGACAGTTGATCACGGTTGTCGGTGAGAGCCTGGTGGATCTGATCGAGGATCCGTCGGGCGAGCCGGTCGCGCACCCCGGGGGCAGTCCGGCCAACGTCGCGGTGGCGCTCGCCCGCCTCGGCCAGCCCACCACGCTGCTCACCCAGCTCGGCGGTGACGGGTACGGCGCGCTGCTCCGCACCCAGCTCGCCAGCAGCGGCGTACGGCTCGATCCGGCATCGGTGCCGGACCTGCCGCGCACCAGCGTGGCCCGGACCCAGATCGGCGCCGACGGGCAGGCCAGGTACGACTTCGCCATCGACTGGCCGTCCTTTCCCCACGGATCGCTCTCCGGGGTGGCCGACGGAAGCGAGTGCCTGCACACCGGGTCCCTCGCCACCGTCCTCGAACCGGGCGCCGACGACGTGCTGGCGCTGGTGCGGGAGCGGCGGGCGGGCACAACGATCAGCTTCGACCCGAACTGCCGTCCTTCCCTCGCCCGCGACGCGGCGAGGGCCCGGCTGCGGGTCACGGAACTGGTCGCGGTCTCGGACCTGGTCAAGGTCAGCCGGGAGGACCTGGACTGGCTGCACCCGGGCCAGCCGCCGGACAAGGTGGCGCGGCGCTGGCTGGAACTGGGCGCGCTTCTCGTCGTCGTCACCCTGGGCTCGGCCGGGGCACTGGCGATCACCCGGCAGGAGGAACGGCGGGTGACCGCGCCACAGGTGGCGGTGGTGGACACCGTCGGCGCGGGTGACGCGTTCACCGCGGGACTGCTGGCCGCGCTGAGCGAGCGGGACCTGCTCGGTGTCGCCCGGCGTCCCGCGCTGCGCGCCGCCGGCCCGGAGACGCTCGACGCCGTGCTCAACGAGGCCGCCCGGGTAGCCGCGTGGACCTGCGGGCGGCGGGGAGCGGATCCGCCCACCCGGGCCGAGCTGGCCGGTCTCACCGCTCCGGCCTGACACCGCGGTGTCGTCGTTCCGCCACCACCCGTGTTCCCGCGCGGAGATCCGTCCGTAGATAATGGACGGATGGTTGCCTGGGAGTACGCGTTGCTGGTCCGCCGCTATCAGGGGCAGGGCCGCAACTTCCACGTCTCGTTCGTCTGGTACGCCCCGGACGGGTCGCGCACCGACGTGACCGCGTACGGCGACACGGCCATCGCCCACCTCAACCGGGTCGGCCGCGAGGGCTGGGAGCTGGTCTCCGCCGCCGAGGACGTGAACAACGTGCAGGGCAGCACCGAGGTGCACCGCTACCACCTCAAGCGGCCGCTGCGCTGACCGGCTAGCCTGTCTCCCCAGCGCCGGCCCCGGCGGTGGGGGAGGGAGCCACGGGTGGGTCGGTACGTCGTCGGGCTGGACTTCGGGACGCTCTCCGGGCGGGCCGTCGTGGTCGACGTGACCAACGGCGCGGAGTTGGGCAGCGCGGTCCACGAGTACCCGAACGGGGTGCTCACCGAGCGGCTGCCCGACGGGCCGCCGCTGCCCCCGGACTGGGCCCTGCAGGATCCGGCCGACCATCGGGAGGTACTGCGTCGGGCCGTGCCCGCCGCGGTCCGGGCCGCCGGGATCGACCCGGCCGACGTGATCGGCATCGGCCTCGACGCGACCTCCTGCACGCTGCTGCCCACCCGGGCCGAC
Organism: Micromonospora mangrovicola; assembly: GCF_047200535.1. Lineage (NCBI taxonomy): Bacteria > Bacillati > Actinomycetota > Actinomycetes > Micromonosporales > Micromonosporaceae > Micromonospora > Micromonospora mangrovicola. The sequence continues at coordinate 6,523 of NZ_JBJZOG010000040.1, forward strand.
GGCACCCCGTTGGCCGAGCTGACCGTGCTGCGCGAGCGGCCCCATGCCTGGCCGAAGCTCTGGAAGCATCACGCCGCGCAGGCGCAGGCCGAGCGGATCACCGCGCTGGCCGCCGCCCGGGGCGAGTCCTGGCTGCCCCGGTACGGGGGCCGGGTGTCCGCCGAGTGGCAGCTCGCGAAGGCGCTGCAGGTGCTGGAGGAGGACCCGGAGGTCTTCCACCGGGCCGAGCAGTGGATCGAGACCGCCGACTGGCTGGTGTGGCAGCTCTGCGGGCGCCCCACCCGCAACGCCTCCGCAGCCGGATTCAAGGGACTGCGCCAGGACGGCCGATACCCGAGCTCGGAGTTCCTGGCCGCCCTGCACCCCGAGCTGCCCGCGCTGCTGCCGAAGATCGAGGGGCCGCTGCTGCCGCCGGGCGGCCGGGCCGGCGGCCTCACCCCCCAGGCCGCCGGATGGACCGGACTGCCGGAGGGCATCGCGGTGGCCGTCGGCGGCATCGACGCCCACGTCACGGCCGCGGCGGCCGGCTCGGTCGCGCCGGGCCGGATGCTCGCCGTGCTCGGCACCTCCACCTGCCTGATCATGAACGCGGACACCTGCCGGGAGGTCCCCGGCGTCTGCGGGGTCGTCGAAGGCGGGGTGACCGCGGGCCGGTGGGGCTACGAGGCCGGGCAGAGCGGCGTCGGGGACATCTTCGCCTGGTACCTGGACCGTGCGCTGCCCGCCGGGTACGCCGAACAGGCCCGCCAGCGTGGCGTACCGGTGCCCGAGCTGCTGGACGCCCTCGCCGCCGACCAGCCGGTGGGCGGGCACGGGCTGCTCGCGCTCGACTGGCACAGCGGCAACCGCTCGGTGCTGATGGACCACGAGCTGAGCGGGGTGCTGGTCGGCCTCACCCTGGCCACCCGGCCGGAGGAGATCTGGCGGGCCCTCATCGAGGCGACCGCGTTCGGGGCCCGCACGGTCGTCGAGGCGTTCGAGGGCGCCGGCGTACGCGTCGACGAGCTGACCGCCGCCGGTGGGCTGACCGCCAACCGGCTTCTGCTGCGCAGCTACGCCGATGTGCTGCGCCGCCCGCTGCACGTGGTCGACGCGGCGCACCCGGCCGCGCTGGGCTCGGCGATCCACGCGGCGGTGGCCGCCGGGGCGTACCCCGACCTGGAGACGGCCTCGGCGACGATGGCCGCGCCGCGCCGCGAGACCTGGTACCCGGATCCGGCCCGGGCCGCCGCCTACGACGAGCTGTACGCCGAGTACCGCGCCCTGCACGACCACTTCGGCCGCGGCGGGACGGAGGTCCTGCACCGCCTCCGCGCTTTGCGCCGCCGCACCCACCTCACCTCCTGACGGGCATGCCACCGTTTCGAGACCCTGATTACGTGACCGTCCACGGCGGGGACAGCATCACCGGACTCCCGCTACGAACTTGATGGCGTGAACGACTCAGGGCCGGGTGAGCGCGGGAGGGAACTCTCCGCCGAGCCGGTCCGGGCGGGGCGGGCGGGGCGCCACCGCACCTTCGGCGGTGCGGGCGGGGCGCCACCACACCGCGAATCGTCTGCGTCATCAAGTTCGCAGGCGCAAAAACATCAAGCCGGTGCCCGGGCGACCACTCGGCCGCGTCGTGCTCATCGAACCGCGCGACCAGCAAACAGCGATGGTGGAACGGCGACGCCCCGCGCCGGGCCGGAGCCGGGCGTGGGGCGTCGGGGGGAACGGGTCAGCCCAGGTCGACGGCGGGGTAGAGCGGGAACTTGGTCAGCAGCTCGCTGGCCTGCTTGCTCACCTTGTCGGCCAGGGCGGGGTCGAGCACGTACTTCGCCTTGGACCCGCCCGGGTTGGTCTGGCTGAGCACAGTGTGGATCAGCTCGGCGGTCGCGTCCATCTCGGCGGTCCCGAGCCCCCGCGTGGTGAGCGCCGGGGTGCCGATCCGGATGCCGGAGGTGTACCAGGCGCCGTTCGGGTCCTGCGGGACCGCGTTGCGGTTGGTCACGATGCCCGAGTCGAGCAGCGCCTGCTCGGCCTGCCGGCCGGTCAGGCCGTACCCGGAGACGTCGATCAGCACCAGGTGGTTGTCGGTGCCACCGGTGACCAGCTTCGCGCCCCGCCGCAGCAGCCCCTCGGCGAGGGCCTGGGCGTTGCCGACGATGCGCTGCGCGTAGTCGGGGAAGTCGGGGCGGCGGGCCTCGGCCAGGGCGACGGCCTTGGCGGCCATCACGTGCGGCAGCGGGCCGCCGAGCACCATCGGGCAGCCCCGGTCGACCTGGTCGGCCAGCTCCGGGCCGCAGAGCACCATGCCGCCGCGCGGGCCGCGCAGCGACTTGTGCGTGGTGGTGGTGACGATGTGCGCGTGCGGCACCGGGTCGAAGTCGCCGGTGAAGACCTTGCCCGCGACCAGGCCGGCGAAGTGCGCCATGTCGACCATGAAGGTGGCGCCGACCGAGTCGGCGATCTCTCGCATGATCCGGAAGTTGACCTTCCGGGGGTACGCCGAGTAGCCGGCGACCAGGATCAGCGGCTGGAACTCGCGGGCCGCCTCGGCGACCTTGTCGTAGTCGATCAGGCCGGTGGCCGGGTCGGTGCCGTAGCTGCGCTGGTCGAACATCTTGCCGGAGATGTTCGGCCGGAAGCCGTGGGTCAGGTGACCGCCGGCGTCCAACGACATGCCCAGCATCCGCTGGTTGCCCAGCTCCCGGCGCAGCGCGAACCAGTCCGCCTCGGTGAGGTCGTTGACCTGGCGTACCTGGGCCTTCTTCAGGGCCGGGGACTCGATCCGGTCGGCCAGGATCGCCCAGAAGGCGACCAGGTTGGCGTCGATGCCGGAGTGCGGCTGCACGTACGCGTGGGCGGCGCCGAACAGCTCCCGGGCGTGCTCGGCGGCGAGCGCCTCGACGGTGTCGACGTTCTGGCAGCCGGCGTAGAAGCGGCGGCCGACGGTGCCCTCGGCGTACTTGTCGCTGAACCAGTTGCCCATGGCCAGCAGGGTCGCGGGGGAGGCGTAGTTCTCGCTGGCGATGAGCTTGAGCGACTCGCGCTGGTCGGCCAGCTCAGCCTCGATGGCGTCCGCCACCCGCGGCTCGACGGCGCGGATCACCTCGAGCGCGCTGCGGAATGCGGTGGATTCGGCGTTCAGCGACATGCGACCTCCTGGTGACGTGCGGAAGGCCCAGGCGCTCGGCGTGCGTCCTCATGACGGGACCGCTTCCCGATGGTTCTCCATCCCCACGCGCCAGTCACGGCCCGCGCTGATCCTACCGGGTCCGTCCCTCGGCCAGCCGGGTCCACCTCCGCCAACCCGGGCCGGTCGTCACTGCATGGTTGGGAGCCGTCGCGTGGGGCGGGGACCGGCGAGAACCGGTTCCCGCCCCACGGAGCCCTCGCGTTCTTCCTCCTCTGCGTCGTCCAGCGCTCCATCACCGAACCGGGTGTGGGTGGTGGTCGCAATCAACCACCACCCACGTCACCTGTCAGCCTGCGGCTCCGCTGTTCGGCGAAAGGTAGTTGTTGACGACGTAGTCGGCGATGCCGTATCCAGCTTTTCCGCCCTCGTCACCGTCGAACTGGTAATGCACGCCGAGATAGACCCGGCTTCGCGCATTCTCGGTGGCCGCCGCAGTGTACGACATGTACGTACGGGTCACCCCGACGGCGTGCGGATCATCTGTCCCGAGCACAAGGTAGGTGCTGTCGCCGAATAGATTCCGCATCACGCCGGCCCAGGCCGCAGCGAATGTCGCGTGCCCGGATACGTACGCTGGGAAGCACGGGCTGAAGGAATTGTTGTTGGCCGGATCGGCCGAGAGTGGTTCCCAGGCCGGGTCCGGGTTGATCGACCCCTCCTGAATCGCGGTCTCCGGCCGCCAGAGGTCGACCGAGGTCTGGAATTTCATGTCCCAAGCTGCGATGCCGGCATCGGCCATTGCCAGGGAGGCCAGGGCGTAGAGGCGCGGCGTCGCCACTCCAACGGTGTTAAGTTGGGCACTGAATTCGGTGGCGGTGAGAAGTTGACCCGGCGGCTTGTACGTGCCGTCCACGTCATTGGCCCAGAACCAGGCGATCTGTGTTTGCTCGGCGGTACGTGTCGTCGAGTCATACCGGCCCAGGCTGCGGACATCGGCCAGGTTGTCAGCGTAGGTGCTGCTCGACAGGATGCTGGTGTAGTCGGTGGCCGGTGGTGGCTGGCGGAACTGGCTTGACGAGGTCATCGCAAAGGGCCTCACCTTGCCCCAGTTGGGCGTCACGGCCGTGCAGCCGTCGGTGGGGTGCCAGGCGCCAGCCACCCCGTCCGGCGTGTACCCGGCGGTGTCGCTGGAGCCGTCGTTGGTTCGCGCCGCCTTAATGTTGCTGATCACCGCATCCGCGAGTTGCCGTGCCGGTGTGTCGGTAGCGGTGCCGTACCGCTGGCTGAACATCTGCTCGAAGTAGGTGCGTTGGTTCGGTACCGCCCAGATCAGCAGATCGCGCGCGTGTAACCCATGGCGAGGTCCGTGTTGACGGACGCATCGGCGCGTTTGAAGGTGAGGTACGGGTCGTATTCCGGCAGACCATTCCGGTACTTGCTGGCGTAGGCCGAGTTGGCTGTGTCAAAAATGCTGGCGTGTACGATCGCGGCGACCCGTGCCATCGGTCCTGGCCCACCGCCCATACGGCGGAACGTCTCCACCAGCACGCCGTTCCAGTACGTCGCACTTTCCTGGATTTCCATGTCCGGGTCGTACGGCGGATCGATGCCGGCGCGCGCGGGTGAAGCGGTGGTGGCAGCGAGGGTGAGGCCAGTTGCTATCGCGAGGCTGAGGGGCGTCAATTTTTTGGTTAAGGACCGGATTTTTCCCATTCTTGGATACTTCCCCCGTACGTGGACGCGCCGATCCGATCGGCTCGTGGAGGTCATCGACAAGCGTTTCGTTCGCGCGAACGTGATTCCTATTAGACCAGGTTGTCCTGGCGTAAACAACAGTGAAGATCGCAGATGCTTTGGCCGCCCAGGAATTGGCGGAAGATAGCAATTCGAGAGGCTTGTGGAATTTCGCTGCTTTGAAGACACTTAAGGGTAGTTGAGCCTCCGTAGCGGCGCGGAGTGGCATCCGGTCGGCGGCAGCTGACGCGGAGAGGCTCGCCGACTTTCAGCGGCGTGTTCGCTCCGGGCATGCCAGCCGCCTGCAGCGACCGCCCGGGCCGGCCGCGAACTCCGGTCCGGTGACCAGCCTGCACCTCGCGTCTGCTGGCCGCAGAGCGATCAACGCAAACAGCACGACGGGGCCCGGCGTGGGAACGCCGGACCCCGTCGCTGGTGGTGCAGGTGCTACTTGACGGCGTTGTACGCGTCGACCATGCCGGCACCGTAGAACGAGTTACGCTCGCCCCCGGTGCAGGTGGCCGGGTAGCCCGGCCGCGGCTCGTAGACGCCCTCCTCGCACGGCAGCGCCACGGCCGTCCGCTCGAGGAACGCCGCCAGCTGACCCGCCGTCATGCTGGGGTGGGCCGACAGCGCCAGCGCCGCGACGCCGGTGGCGTGCGGGCCGGACATCGACGTGCCCTGCTTCCAACCCCAACCGTTGGTCCTCGTCGCCGTGTCGAAGGTGGTCGAGAGGATCATGTCGGGGATGGTCGGGCTCGCCCCGCCGGTGCGGAAGCGGCTGTCGCCACCAGGAGCGGTGACGTCCACCACACCGAGGCCGTAGGACGAGTAGTAGCTCTTCTTCGCCGTCGGGCCGACCGCCGAGACGGTCACCACGCCCGGAGCCTCCGCGGGGAGGTCCATGCAGGCGTTGGTCAGGTTCTCCCGCTCCTCCGGAGTCCCGTCATCCGGGCTGCCGTAGTCGGAGAGCTTGTGGGCCAGGTCGTAGTTGGAGTTGCCCGCGGACGCCACGTTGAGCACGCCCTTGGACTGCGAGTAGCGGATCGCCCGCTGCACGGCCTGCCACACCGGACGCTGGCGTGCGTCGTTGCGGCAGTTCAGCTCCCACGGGTCGATGTAGTAGCTGTTGTTGGTCAGCTGCATCCCGTGGTCGGCTGCCCACATGAACCCGCAGACCGCGGCCTCCGGGTAGATGTAGCCGCCGTCGTTGACCACCTTGACGGCGGCGACCTTGACGCCCGGTGCGATGCCGGTCACCCCGACGCCGTTGATGGCTGCGGCGATGGTGCCGGCCACGTGGGTGCCGTGGTCGCTGGTGGTCGGGTTCCAGGCCGCCTCGTTGGTGTCGACGACACCGCCCAGGCAGGACGTGCTCTTGTCCTTGGCGATCTGGGTCGCCAGGTCCGGGTGCGTGCTGGAGATACCGCTGTCCAGCACGCCGACGACGACGTTCGGGCTGCCGATGGTCACCGCGTGGGCCTGCGGGATGTGGATCATGTCCATGTCCCACTGCTCGCCGTAGCGGGGCTCCCCAGTCGGGTCGCCGGTGACGCTGGCGACGTCGGCCGCGGTGGCCTCCACGGTCTCGCCCTCGTCGAGGGCCGTGCCCAGACCGGTGGTGGCGGCGACCGACTCGACGCCCGCGCCCGCCACCTGCGTGGCGAAGTTCGGGTTGGTCGAGCGGACGACGAGCACGCCGATCTGGTCGTAGGTGGCCACGACGGTGCCGTTGGCGGCCGCCACCCGGGCGGCGGCCTTGGTGGTGTTGGCGCCCTGCGGGGCGAGGACCAGGAACGTGGTGTCCGGTCCGGTGGCCGCCGCCGGAGCCAGCCCGCCGGTGAGGGCGAGACCGACGCCGAGCGTCACTGCGGACGCGGCGGCCAGTGTCTTGCGACGAAGGTTCTTCACACAGACTCCCAGGGGGCCGATCCAGCCGAGCCCCACTCCCTGGTGGGAAGCGGGCCGGCGGAAGACGAGCAGGTTGCTCGCCTTCGAGGGACCAGCGTAGGGGCCGAGTGTGGTGTTACACACACCCGAACGGACGAACAGCAACCGTCAGACGGTGGCCAACGGAGGGGCCGGGTGCAGCGGCCGCTCACCCGACGGAGCCGGGCCAGCTCCGGCCGCCGGCCCGGGGGGTGCGTGAACCGGGCCTCGGCGGGTAAGCGCGGGCTCCGAAAGTCGACACAGGGGGAGGTGTGCCGTGGCGACCATGGTTCGAGAGCCGATGAGCCCGGTGAAGGACAAGAACTACGACCTCATCCACGCGGTGCAGATGTCACTCCAGCACATCTGGCAACTGGAGACGTACATCGCGGACGCGGAGGACCGGGGCGACACCGAGCTGGCGACCTGGTTCCGCAAGATCCAGGAGAACAACCGCAAGGCCGGTGATCAGGGCAAGAAGATGCTCATGGACCGGCTCCAGAAGGAAAACGGCTGAGCCGTGCGCGGCGGCCGGACGGGCGGTACGCGCCCGTCCGGCCGTCGCGCGTCCGCCGGCGGCGCACCCGCCCGGTCCGGGACCCCGCATCTTGCATCGACCGGGCAGAATGTCGTCCGGAGTGCCGGGGTGGGCCCGGTCCGCGGGGAGGGCGACGATGTCGACGGTCATCAAGGGGCTACGGGAAGCGCTGGTGCTCTTCGCGATCGCGGTGGTGGCGGTCGGCGTCGCCGTCGGCGTCTGGGTCGCGGTCAGCGGCGGCGAGTTCACCCACCGGCTCGGCGTGGCGTTCATGCTGGTCGGCGCGCTGCTCGGGATGACCGGTGACCTGACCTTGAGCCGGATCGGCATGCTCGGTGCGCGGTCCACCTTCGGCCTCGCCCCGGAGCGGGAGGACGCGGGCGGCGGGCGGGTGCTCACCGGCATCGGCATCTTCCTCTTCGTCTCCGTACCGCTGATCGTCGTCGGGTTTCTGCTCATCACCTGATCTCCATGGAGATGCTGCGGCTGGCCCGGCGGCCGCTTCCGGCGGCTACGGTGTGTGGCGTGGTGACGGCGGCGGAGGAGATCCGGGTGGGGGAGCGGCTGGTCCGCGTCTCCAGCCCCGACAAGCCGTACTTTCCGGAGCGCGGACTGACCAAGCTGGACGTGGTCCGCTACTTCCTCGCCGTCGGGGACGGCATCCTGCGCGCGCTGCGTGACCGTCCGACCATGCTGGAGCGCTGGCCGCGCGGCGTGTTCGAGGGTGCGAAGGTCGCCACCCGGCAGAGCAACAAGGGTGACGCCTTCTACCAGAAGCGGCTGCCGGCCGGCGCGCCCGACTGGGTGCGCACCGCGCACATCACCTTTCCCAGCGGCCGGACCGCCGACGAGGTGGCCCCGACCGAGCTGGCGGTGGTGGCGTGGGCGGCCAACCTGGGCACCCTGCGGTTCCACCCGTGGCCGGTCTCGGCCGGCGACGTGGAGCACCCCGACCAGCTCCGGATCGACCTCGACCCGATGCCCGGGGTGGACTTCGCCCAGGTGGTGCCGGTCGCCCACGAGGTGCGGGCGTTCCTCGACGAGCTGGGCCTGGTCGGGTACCCGAAGACCACCGGCGGCCGGGGTATCCACGTCTATCTGTCCATCGAGCCCCGGTGGAGCTTCGGCGACTGCCGGCGGGCGGTGCTGGCGCTGGGCCGGGAGATGCAGCGCCGGTTGCCCGACGTGGTCACCACCACCTGGTGGCGGGAGCAGCGGGACCGGCCGGTCTTCGTCGACTACAACCAGATGGCCCGGGACCACACCATGACCTCGGCGTACTCGATCCGGCCCACGCCACGTGCCCTGGTCTCCGCGCCGCTGGACTGGGCGGAGTTGGATGACGCGCGGCCCGAGGACTTCGACGTGGTGAGCATGCCGGCCCGGTTCGCCGAGCGGGGTGACCCGCACGCCGGCCTGGACGGGCGGGTCTTCTCGCTCGAACCGCTGCTGGAGCTGGCCGACCGGGAGGGTCTGGAGTCCCCGCCGGAGCGTTAGGCCCTGGTTACTGCCACGGGCTCTGCGTCCCGTCGAACTCCTCGAAGACCAGCCAGGTCCGGGTCGACAGCACCCCAGCGATGCTCTGCACCCGTTCGAGCACCACGTTGCGCAGGGTGGCGTTGTCCGGCGCGCGGACCAGGGCCAGTACGTCGTGCTCGCCGCTGAGCAGCGCCGCGTGCTCGACGTAGCGGACCTGGGCCAGCTCGTCCGACACCTCCCGCCAGGTGTTCTGCTCGATGGTCAGCGCGATGTACGCCGAGGTGCCCAGCCCGGCGGGCTCCGGGGCGACCCGGGCGGTGAACCCGGTGACCACCCCGTCGCGGACCAGCCGCTCCACCCGGGCGTAGGCGTTGGTGCGCGAGACGTGCACGCGTTCGGCCAGCGTGCGCATCGACAACCGGCCGTCGCGGACCAGTTCTTCCAGGATCCGCCGGTCCACCTCGTCGAGCAGCCCGACCGAACGTCCCGTTCCGCCCCCCGTGCCCGGTGCGGTGCCGGTCTCCTGGCTCATGAAGTCCTCATTCCGATGCCGTTCGTCCCGCGTTCATCCGCGATGTTGAGTCAATCATCCAACAGCAGGAGCATAGGGCCACCACACGTCCAGGAGGTCCCCGCCGTGACGACCACACCCCAGGCGGTCCGCAGGGCATCCCCCCGCACCCGCCGGCCGGCCACCCCGGCCGCTCCCGATCCCTCGGCCGGTCTGCTGCCGGCCACCGAGCCGGTCCGGCTGCTGAACCCGGACGGCACCACGCTGCCGGCCCGGGACGACTACCCGCAGCCGTCGGACGAGGCGCTGCGGGAGATGTACCGCCGGATGGTCGTCGGCCGCCGCTTCGACGTGCAGGCCACCGCGCTGACCAAGCAGGGCCGGCTCGCCGTCTACCCGTCCTCACGCGGCCAGGAGGCGTGCCAGGTCGGCGCGGTCCTCGCCCTGCGGGACAGCGACTGGGTCTTCCCCACCTACCGCGAGTCGATGGCGCTGACCGCCCGCGGCATCGACCCGGTCGAGGTGCTCACCCTGCTGCGCGGCGACTGGCACTGCGGCTACGACGCCGCCGCGCGGCACACCGCACCGCAGTGCACCCCGCTGGCCACCCAGTGCGTGCACGCCGCCGGCCTGGCCTACGGCGAGTCGTACCAGGGGCGGGACACCGTCGCGCTGGCTTTCATCGGCGACGGCGCCACCAGCGAGGGCGACTTCCACGAGGGGGTCAACTTCGCCGCCGTGTTCAAGGCCCCGGTCGTGTACTTCGTGCAGAACAACAAGTACGCGATCAGCGTCCCGCTCTCCCGGCAGACCGCCGCGCCGAGCCTGGCCTACAAGGGCGTCGGCTACGGCGTGCCCAGCGAGCAGGTGGACGGCAACGACCCGGTGGCCGTCCTCGCGGTGCTCACCCGCGCGGTCGAGCACGCCCGCTCCGGCAAGGGGCCGTACCTGGTCGAGGCGCACACCTACCGGATGGAGCCGCACACCAACGCCGACGACGCCACCCGCTACCGGGACGCCGAGGAGGTCGAGGCGTGGCGGGACCGCGACCCGATCGCCCGGCTGGAGGCGTACCTGCGCAGCCAGGGCGTGCTGGACGACGCCGCGGTCGCGGCGATCGCCGACGAGGCCGAGGCGTACGCCGCCGAGCTGCGTGACCGGATGCACGACAAGCCGGCGGTCGAGCCGCTCAGCCTCTTCGAGCACGTGTACGCGGAGCCGACCCCGCAGCTGGTCGAGCAGCGCGAGCAGGTCCGCGCCGAGCTGGCCGCCGCCCGGGACGAGGAGGGGGACGCCTGATGGCCACCATGACCATGGCGAAGGCGCTCAACGCCGCGCTCGCCGACGCGATGCTCGACGACGAGCGGGTGGTCGTCTTCGGCGAGGACGTCGGCCAGCTCGGCGGCGTCTTCCGGATCACCGACGGACTCCAGGCCCGGTTCGGCGACAAGCGCTGCTTCGACACCCCGCTCGCCGAGGCCGGCATCGTCGGCTTCGCCGTCGGCCTGGCCATGTCCGGGCTGCGGCCGGTGGTGGAGATGCAGTTCGACGCCTTCGCCTACCCGGCGTTCGAGCAGATCACCTCGCACGTGGCGAAGCTGCGCAACCGGACCCGGGGCGCGCTGAGCGTGCCGATCGTCATCCGCATCCCGTACGCCGGCGGCATCGGCGGCGTGGAGCACCACTGCGACTCCTCCGAGGCGTACTTCGCGCACACTCCCGGCCTGAAGGTGGTCACCCCGGCCACCGCCGAGGACGCGTACTCGCTGCTGCGCGAGGCGATCGACGACCCGGACCCGGTCGTGTTCATGGAGCCGAAGAAGCTCTACTTCTCCAGCGGCGAGGCGGAGCTGCCGGCCCGTACCGCGCCGTTCGGGACGGCTGTCGTGCGCCGGGCCGGCACCGACGCCACCCTGGTCGCCTACGGCCCGGCCGTGCCGGTCGCGCTCGAGGCGGCCGAGGCCGCCCGCGAGGAGGGCTGGGACCTGGAGGTCGTCGACGTGCGCAGCATCGTGCCGTTCGACGACGCCACGGTCACCGCGTCCGTGCGCAGGACCGGCCGGTGCGTGGTGATCCAGGAGGCGCAGGGCTTCGCCGGGGTCGGCGCGGAGATCGCCGCCCGGATGCAGGAGCGCTGCTTCCACGCCCTGCACGCCCCGGTGCTGCGGGTGTCCGGGCTGGACATCCCGTACCCGGCGCCGATGCTGGAGCACACCCACCTGCCCTCGGTGGACCGGGTGCTGGACACCGTCGCCCGGCTCCAGTGGGACGACCAGCCCGACACCCGGTGGGTGGCGGCATGACCACCACGACCGGGACCCGCGACTTCCTCCTGCCGGACCTCGGGGAAGGGCTCAGCGAGGCCGAGATCGTCGAGTGGCGGGTCGCCGTCGGCGACGTGGTCGGCGTCGACCAGACCGTGGTCGAGGTGGAGACTGCCAAGGCCGTCGTCGACGTGCCCTGCCCGTACGCCGGGCGGGTCGTCGCGCTGCACGGCGCGCCGGGTGAGGTCCGCCCGGTGGGCCAGCCGTTGATCACCATCGCCCCGCTGGACGGCGCGGGTGGGGACGACCCGCACGCCACCTACCGCGAGGAGGAGCGGGCCGGGTCCGGCAACGTCCTCATCGGGTACGGCACCGGCCACGGCGGCTCCGGCCGCCGCCGGCGTCGCCCCCGCCTCGCGGTGGCCCCGGAGTCCGGTCCGTCGGCCCCGGCCGACGCCCCGGCGGCGGACGGCGGTGCCCCGGCCGAAGCGAGCCGAGCGGTCGCCGGCCGGGCGACCTCGGCGGACCGCACCGGCCCGGCGGCGGGCGGCCCGACCGCGGGAGACGACGGATCCCGCACGGCGCCCCTGGTCATCTCCCCGATCGTCCGGCGGCTGGCCAAGGAGCGCGGCGTCGACCTGTCCTCGCTGCACGGCACGGGGCCGGGCGGGGTGATCCGCCGCGCCGACGTCGAGACGGCCCTGGCGGCCCCGGCGGCCCGGCTCGCGGCGGTGCCGGACGCCCCGGCGGCGCACGTGGGGCTCGCCCCCACCGGCGACGGCGACGTGGTCATCCCGCTCACCGGCATCCGCAAGGCGATCGCCGACAAGCTCTCCCGCAGCCGGCGGGAGATCCCCGAGGTGACCATCTGGGTGGACGTGGACGCCACCGGGCTGCTGGAGACCCGCGCCGCGATCAACGCCGCCACCGCGGACGCGCCGGTCAGCATCCTGGCCCTGCTGGCCCGGATCTGCCTCAGCGGCCTGCGGCGGTACCCGCAGCTGAACGCGCAGGTGGACACGGAGGGGCAGCGGATCGTCCAGTCGGCCGGGGTGCACCTGGGCATCGCCGCGCAGACCGACCGGGGCCTGGTCGTCCCGGTGCTGCGCGACGCCCAGCGGCTGACCACCCGCGAGCTGGCCGCCGCCCTGGCGGAGACCACCGCCGCCGCCCGGGCCGGCACCCTGCCGCCGGCCCGGCTCACCGGCGGCACCTTCACGCTGAACAACTACGGGGTGTTCGGCGTGGACGGTTCCACCCCGATCATCAACCACCCTGAGGCGGCGCTGCTCGGCGTCGGTCGCATCGTGGACAAGCCGTGGGTGGTCGACGGGCAGCTGGCGGTCCGCAAGGTCAGCCAGCTCAGCCTCACCTTCGACCACCGGGTCTGCGACGGCGGGGTGGCCGGCGGGTTCCTGCGGCACGTGGCGGACTGCGTCGAGCAGCCCGCGCTGCTGGTGGCGAACGTCTGACGCCCCGACCCGGCCCCGGCCCCGGCCCCGTCCACCTTCGGGGCCGGGGCCGGCCCGTTTCTCCGCCGCCGGACCGGGAATCCGCCCCCGGTCGTCGAGGGGGAGGAGACGGATGGCGTACCCGCACATGCCCGCCGGTGGCGTGCGCCCGTACCCGGTCGCCGGCGCGCCGCTGCTGTGCGACGCCCGCGAGCACGGCCTCACCGGGGACGGGACGACCAACGACCAGCCGGCCTTCGCCGCGCTGGTGGACCGGCTGGGCGACGCGTACGCCGCCGACGGGCGGGCGCGGGTGATCTACTGCCCGCCCGGGGTCTACTCGATCCGGGACGCCGGGACGGTGTGGCGCACGGGGGTCTCACTGGTGGGCGCCGGCCCCGGGGCGACCCGGTTCGTGCTGAGCAACTCGGGCAACCGGGCCGATCCCACCCCGCTGGCCTTCCACACCGCCGCCGAGCACGGCGCGGACCGGAAGCGCCACCTGGCGTACTGCACCTTCGCCGACTTCGAGATCGACGGCTCCGGGGTGGCGTCGGCCGAGTACAACCCGCTCGCCAAGGGCCTCGGCCTGCAGTACGTCGTCCGGGGGGTGTTCCGCAACCTGTACATCCACCACACGGCGGCGACCGGCCTGGGCTGCGACTTCCTCCAGGACAGCCTGATCGACGGGGTGCTGGTCGTCGGCTGCGGCCGGTTGGACAACGGCACCGAGATGGGCGGGGCCGGCATCGGGGTCGGCATCGGCGGGTGGGACAGCATGGAGCGGCTCAACATCATCAACTGCACGGCGGTCGCCAACGCCACCAACGGGATCTTCCTCGAGTTGCAGGAGGTCGGCGAGCTGCGACCGCGTGGCATCCGGATCATCGGCTGCCACGCCCAGGGCAACCGGTTCGGCATCTCGGACTGGGGCGGCAACGGGCTGATCGTCTCGGCCTGCACGATGGCCGGCAACCTGGAGGCGGGCTTCCACGTCTCGGCCAAGGGCACCACCGGCATGGCCGGCCGGGGCGGCATCGTGAGCGACTGTGTGATCGACGGCAACCTGCGCGACGGGATCAGCATCGGCAACACCCCCGGGCCGTACACCATCCGGGGGAACCGGATCAGCGGCAACGGCCGGTACGGGTACCACCAGAGCAGCCTGGGCGAGCAGGAACAGCAGCAGGCCCGGGAGATCGTCCTGGAGAGCAACGACTTCTACGGCAACAGCCTCGACGCGATCCGGATCGACCGGCCGATCATCGACGCGATCATCGTCAACAACCGGATCCGGGGCAACGGGCGGCAGTGCGGTCCGGCGGTCCGCGGCGGCGGGGACTCGGTGCGCTACGGCGAGAAGCAGGTGGTGGACCGGCGGGCGAACTGGCAGCACGACGAGCACCGGGGCAAGGTCGTCCTGGTCGGTGACCGGGTCGCCGTGGTCGCGGCGAACGACGCCACGTCGTTGACCCTGGCACCGATCCGCCCGGACTCCTTCACCGCGTGGAGCGGGGACACCCCGACGCCCGGCAGCGGGTACGAACTGCCCGCGGCGCCGCCGACCCGGGCCGGCATCACGGTGAACGCGGCCCTCGACTCGGTCAGCATCCGGGGCAACCGGATCTGGGACGGCCGGCAGACACGCGCCCAGACCCACGGGCTCTGGATCACCGGGCAGGGCAGTTGCGTCGACTGCCGGGTGGAGGACAACGACCTCGCCGGGAACGCGGAGGATGCGACCCGACTGGACACCCTACCCATCGGTGGACGGTGGGAACGCAACCACGGCGGCGACGTCGACTGGGCCTGAACCGGTCGTCCCGGCGCGTCTGGCGCCGGACGTGACGCACGCCCCCTTCCACCCCGCCGATTCCCACTTCCGCACGGCCGCGTCGAAATCGAAGTCGGCGCTGGTCGAGCAATTCCGCCGAATATGCCACGGCTTCCTGCCGGCCGTACAGAATGTGAGCCAAGGGGAGTTGGAAATGGGGTGCGGAATATGGACGTGAGGCGGCGATTGACGCTATTTGCGGTAACCATCGCAGCCACACCACTGGTGGTCGGCGCGTGCACCGCCGGGCAGCGGGAGGCCGTGAAGCCCGGCCACGGCCGGGCGGCCGCCGCGCCGTCGGTGATCGTGACCCCCGCCGACCGGACGAAGAACGTGCCGATCAGCGCCGAGGTGGGGGCCAAGGTCAGCGGCGGGAAGATCACCGCGGTGAAGCTCACCGACGACAAGGGTCGCCCTGTGCCGGCGGAGCCGCGCGAGGACGGGTCGAGCTGGGTGCCGGACCGCCCGTTGCGGAACTCGCGGACGTACACGGCGGAGGTGACCGCGACCGGCGATTCCGGGCGGACGACCACGCAGCAGACGACCTTCACCACGATGGCGAAATCCACCAAACAGGCGATCACCAGCGAACTGTATTTCACCAGTAATCAGACGTACGGGACGGCGATGCCGGTGGTCGTCGCATTCGATCCACCAATTCCCAAAGAGGCCAGAGCGGACGTGCAGCGCCGGTTGTTCGTGAAGACCGACCCGCCGCAGCCGGGCACCTGGTCGTGGGAGTCGGATGGCAAGCAGGTCGAATACCGGGCGCCCGACTTCTGGAGGTCCGGCACGAGGATCAGTGTCCGGAGCGCCCTCGAGGGGCTGCCGATCGGCAAGGACGCCATCGGGGACGCCGACCACACCGCCGTCTCGAAGATCGGCCGGCAGGTCAGCCTCGACATCGACAACGCCACCAAGCAGATGTCCGTCTTCCAGGACGGCAAGCTGCTGCGGAAGATCCCGGTGAGTCTCGGCAAGGCGAGCACGCCGAGTTCCAGCGGCAAGATGGTGATCATGGAGAAGTTCGACCGCACCACGTTTGACACGCGCGGTGAGCCGAACGGCGGGTACGTGGTCGACGTGGACGACGCCCAGCGGCTCACCTGGGGCGGCGAGTTCATCCACGCCGCGCCGTGGTCGGAGGGGGACCAGGGCTACACCAACGTCTCGCACGGGTGCGCCAACGTCTCCTCCGCCGCCGCGGACTGGCTGATGGGCGTCACGCAGGTCGGTGACCTGGTCACGGTCAAGGGCACCGAGGTGAAGCTGGATCAGGGCAACGGTTTCACCGCCTGGAACGTCAGCTGGGACGAGTTCGCCAAGGGCAGCGCGTTGCCCGTACCGGCCGGGCTGAAGCCCACGCCCAGCATCACGCCGCACCCGGGCGCGGTGGCCGGTGGCTCGTCGCCCGCCCCCGCCCCGTCGAAGAGCAACGGCGGTTGATCCACCCGGGGAGGAACGACCAGGGGGCCGTCACGCCGTCACGGCGGGCCGGCCCCCTTCGGCCGGCCCGGCGGCCGTCACGCGAGGTCGACCCGGGCCACGCCCGTCGCGGTCAGGCTGCCCAGCCAGAGGTGCCCGCCGTGCTGCCGCACGCCCGTGATCATCGGGTACGCCCCGCTCGGCCCGTGCAGCGTGCGCAGCACCCGCCCGGTGCCGTCGACCAGCGCGACCAGGCCGTACCGGCGGGGCTGCGGCTGTACCGCGCCCGGCAGCAGGGCGACGAGCTGCCGGACCCGGGGGTGCGGCAGTAGCCGCTCCATGATCGGCAACCGAGGGCTGGGCAGCGCGATCCAGTACGTCCCGTCGCCCACCGCGGCGACGTTGTCCGGGTACGCCGGCAGGTCGGTCAGCACGGTGGCCCGGCCGTCCGGCAGGTCCACCCGCAACAGCCGGTGGGTGGCCGTCTCCACCAGCATCAGCGCCGACTCGTCCGGGGTCAGCGCCACCCCGTTGGGGAAGTAGAGCCCGTCGGCCACCACCTCGGTCCGCCCGGTCCGCCGGTCGTACGCGAGCACCCGGCCGTTGGGACGGTGTTCCAGCAGGTCCCGCCGCCAGTGCGACAGCGGGAACCGGTCCGAGCTGTCGGTGAAGTAGATCGTGCCGTCGCGAGCCAGCGTGGCGTTGTCGGCGAGGTGCACCGGAGCCCCGCCGGTCAGCTCGCGCACCACCCCGTCGGGCGTGACCCGCAGCAGCCCCCGGTACGCGTCGCAGACCACGAGTCCGCCGTCGACCGGGTCCAGTTCGACGCCGAGCGGCCGGCCGCCGGTCTCGGCGAGCAGCGTCGGGCGGGCACCGGGCGGGGCGTCCGCCGGCCACCACCAGAGCCGGCCGTCCTCGTCGCCGCTGATCACCCGGCCGTCAGGATCGATCAGCACGTCCTCCGGTCCGTGCGCACCCTCCGGCAGCGGCAGCAGCTCGACCCGGTCCAGCCGGACGTCGGCCGGGGCCCACGGCCCGTCCAGCGGCGGCGGCACGGTGGCCGGCTCGCGGACCGGCCGGATCAGCAGGGGCGCCCGCGGGCGAGGAACGACCATCCGGTCATTCTTCCCCGCCGATGCCGTGTCGGGCAGCCCCCGGCGGCGTGTCGCCGAGGGCTGCCCGTCGGCGGTCAGCTGACCCGGCGGATCCGCCGGAGGCCGAAGCCGGCCAGCAGGCCGCTGAACGCCAGGTAGATCCCGAACTCGAGCCACTGGAACGTCCAGTAGCGCCGGTTCGGCTGGTAGGACAGGCGCACGTGCAGGCCGAGCCGGCCCAGACAGACCGCCGTGTCGCCGAACGTGCCGGTCGCCCCGGCGTGCGGCGGGTCCAGGAAGCAGCGGTCGAAGCGCTCCGCCGCGAGCGGCCGGCCGTCGGCGGTGCGCAGCTCGCTGACGCCGCTGACCCAGGCGTCCGGCACGGACAACCCCTTGACCACCGGCGCGCCGGTGACGCTGCCCAGCCCCCGCGCCTCGTTGATCGCCTCGGCGGTCATCGGCCGGGAGACCGTGACCGGGGGCATCAGGTGCGGGCGGACCACGTTCGGCATGACGAACTGCACCACCGTGAACACGACGGCGGTCAACGCCATCGCCGGCAGCGTACGGCGGACCAGCACCCCGACCACCGTGCCGAGGGCGAACGCGAAGACGGCGTACCCGACCGGCGCGATATTCCGGGCGCCGAACACGATGGTGCTGAACCGGTCCCCGGCGAGCCGGTCCACCGGGCTGGCGGCCCAGGTGAGCAGGAGGCTGGTCAGGCCGGCGAAGGCCGTCGCGGCCACCCCGACGACCAGCAGCTTGACCGCGAACCAGCGGGTCCGGGTGACGCTCTGGTTCCACACCAGCCGGTGCGTGCCCGCCTCCAGCTCCCGGGCGACCAGCGGCGCCCCCCAGAACATGCCGAGCACGGCCGGCACGAGGGCGAGCAGCCCGGCCACGTACAGCAGGGTGTTCTGGTAGTCGCCGAGGAACTGGGCGAGGGCGGTTGCGCAGTCCCCGCCGGCCCGGCACCGGGACCGGTAGCTCTCGTGGTCGTGCCGCACGGCCAGCCCCAGGTGCAGCAGGTAGGCGGCGAGCAGGGCCAGCCCGGCCAGGCCGGCGAGCGCCGGGGTGCGGAACTGCCGCCAGGCCAGCCGGATCACGGCCGCACCTCCGGGCCCGGCGCCGCCCCGGTCACGTCGCCGGCCGCCCGGCTCAGGTACGCCAGCACCAGCTCCTCCAGCCCCACCGGCTCCGCCGTGCCGGGCAGCGCCGGCGGCGGGCTCGCGGTGCGGACCACGACCCGGTCGTACCCGCCGGCGGACTCCCGCCGGACCGGCGTCACGCCGGCCGGCAGCCGGTCCAGCCCGCCGCGCGGGGCGGTCAGCCGGTGGTGGCCGGACAGCAGGTCGGTGACGTCGCCGGCGAGCTGGACGCGGCCCCCGGCCAGCACCACCAGGTGGTCGCAGACCCGGGCCACGTCGCCCAGCAGGTGCGACGAGAGCAGTGCGCTGGCGCCCAGCTCGGCGACGAACTCCCTCAGCTGGTGCAGGAACCCGACCCGGGCGAGGGGGTCCAGCGCGGCCGCCGGCTCGTCGAGGATCAGCAGCTCGGGACGCTTCGCGGCGGCGACGGTCAGGGCGAGCTGGGCGCGCTGCCCGCCGGAGAGCCGGCCCGCCCGCTGCGACCGGCCCAGCCCGACCCGGCTGATCCGCCGCTCGGCCAGGGCCCGGTCCCAGCCCGGGTTGAGCCAGGCGCCCATTCGCAGGTGGTCCCCGACGGTGAGGGACGAGTACACCGGCGTGTCCTGGGCGACGTAGCCGACCCGGGCGAGGTGTGCCGCGTCGGCGGCGGGCCGGGCGCCGAGCACCCGCAGGGTGCCCGCGGTGGGGGTGATCAGCCCGCAGGCGAGCTGGAGCAGCGTGGACTTGCCGGCACCGTTCGGGCCGACCAGGCCGATCACCCGGCCCCGGGGGATCCGCAGGTCGCAGTGGGACAGCGCGACCCGCTTGCCGTACCGCTTGGTCAGGCCCTCGGCGTGCAGCACCGGTGGGGAGTTCTCGTCGGTCATGCCCCGAACGTTCGCCGACCGGGCGGGCCCCGCCATCGGTCCGGAGCATGGTTCTCCGCTGCCGTGACCGTACTTTCGGCCGGTTCGAGGCGCGGCGCGGTTCCCTAGCCTGGGCGGCATGGGACATCCGGACCGGTGGAGCGTGGCGGCTGATGTCGGGCTCGGGCTCGGCTGCGCCGCCGCGATCGCCGTCCAGGCGGCCGCGCTGGCGGTCAGCTGGGGCGGAGCGTACTGGGTGTTCGGTTGCGGGGTGGGCGTGCTGGTCACGCTGCTCGCCCTGTTCCGGCGGCGGCATCGGGGGTGGGCGGCGGTCGCGGGCCTGGTGGTCGCCGCGGTCGCCGTCCTCGTCGCCGACCTGGCCGGACTGCCGCACGAGCCGGGCCCGGCCACCGCCCTGCCGCTGGCCGTGCTGGTCGCCTCGGCGGTCGGGGCGCTGCCGGCGCGCCCGGCCGTCGCGGTCGCCGCCGGAGGCCTCGCCGTGGTGGCGGCCACGGCCGCGGCCGCCGGCGCGAACAGCGGCTCCTGGTCCCGTACCGGCGCGGCCGCGGTGACCTGGTGGAACGTGGCGGCCTGGCTGGTCGCCGTCGGCGTCGGCGGCGCGCTGCGGGTGGCGGACGCCCGGCGCCGGTCCACCGCCGAGCGGGTACGCCGGGACGAGCGGCTGGAGCTGGCCCGGGAGTTGCACGACGTGGTCGTCCACCACATCACCGGGATCGTGGTGCAGGCCCAGGCCGCGCAGCTGGTCGGCGGACGCCGGCCGGAGCTGGCTTGGCAGTCCCTGGCCGGCATCGAGTCGGCCGGCGCCGACGCACTGGCCGCGATGCGGCGCCTGGTCGGCGTCCTGCGGGACAGCGCCGACGCGGCCCCGTCCTCGGCCGGCCCGGAGCAGCTCGCCGAGCTGGCCGCCCGTTTCGAACGGGACGGCGCGACGGTGCGGCTGCGCGTCCCGGACGGCGACCCGGGCTGGCCGCCGGAGGTGACCGCCACCGTGTACCGGGTGGCCCGGGAGGCGCTGACCAATGTGGCCCGGCACGCGCCCGACGCCGGTGCGGTGGCGGTCACGGTGGTCGAGGCGGCCGGCACGGTCACCGTCGAGGTCGTCGACGACGGCCCGCCCGCCCCCGCCCGGCATCCCCGTCGGCACGGGTACGGGCTGGTCGGGATGCGGGAGCGCGTCGAGGCCCTGGGCGGGACGCTCGCCGCCGGCCCCCGACCGGGCGGCGGCTGGGCGGTCACGGCCGTGCTGCCCGGTTCCACCCGGGAGCGGCGGTGACCATCCGGGTGCTGCTCGCCGACGACCAGGCGATGGTCCGCGGCGGCCTTCGGATGATCCTGGAGGACCAGCCGGACATCGAGGTGGTGGCCGAGGCGGTGGACGGGGTCGACGCGGTGGAGCAGGCCCGGCGACTACGGCCCGACGTCTGCCTGGTCGACATCCGGATGCCCCGGCTCGACGGTCTCCAGGTCACCCGCGCCCTGGCCGGGCCGGAGGTCGCGGACCCGCTGCGGGTGGTCGTGGTGACCACCTTCGATCTCGACGAGTACGTCTACGGCGCCCTGCGGGGCGGCGCGGTCGGTTTCATCCTCAAGGACGCCGGCCCGGCCCTGCTCGTCGAGGCGGTGCGGGCGGCCGACAACGGTGACGCGCTGGTCTCGCCCGCGCTGACCCTGCGGCTGCTGCGCCACCTGAACCCGCCCGCGCGGCCCGCCGACGGGCGGTTCCGCCCGGCCCTGTCGGACCGCGAGATCGAGGTGGTGCGGGCCGTCGCGCGGGGGCGGACCAACCAGGAGATCGCGGCGGAGCTGTTCATCTCGCTGAGCACGGTCAAGAGCCACGTCTCCGCGATTCAGCGCAAGCTGGGTGCCCGCAACCGGGTGGAGGTCGCGGCGTGGGCCTGGGAGAACCGGATCGCGGAGGGCGCCTGAGGGTTCCCCCGGAGGCTCTCCAGGGGAGCACCCGGGTCGTTCCCGGATCCCGGTCTCCAGCGGCCGGAAGTGTCGGTCCCGCGGGATAGGTTGCTGGGCATGGGGCAGCGCAGCGACCGGTTCCACATGGAGATCGACGTGGCCGACCACGTGGTGGACGTCCGGGCGGTCGGCGAGATCGACATCGCCACCGTGGGGTCGTTCCGGGCGGCGCTCTGGGCCGCTCCGGCGCGGCCCGTGCTGCGGCTGGACCTCTCCGGGGTCCGGCTGCTCTCCGCGGCCGGCGTGCGCGCCCTGGTCGCCGTGCACCTGCGGGTCCGGTCCCGGGGCGGTGAGCTGGTGCTGGTCGACCCCGATCCGGTGGTTGCCCGGGTGCTGCGCGCCACCGGCCTGCACCGGGTCGTGCCGGTGACGACCCGGCCCGTCCCGCCGCCGGCTGCCGCGTCACCGGCGCGGGAGTTGGTTGCGGCCTGACCGGCCCCGGGTGCGCGCCGGGCCGCCGGCGTCGCCGCCGACGGCCCGAAAGCGGGTCTGCTACGGGTCAGCGGACGCCGAGCAGGTCCACCACGAAGATCAGCGTCTCGTTCGGCTTGATGACGCCACCGGCGCCCCGGGCGCCGTAGCCCAGATGCGGCGGGATGGTCAGCCGCCGCCGGCCGCCCACCTTCATGCCGACCACGCCCTGATCCCAGCCGGCGATGACCTGGCCGCCGCCGAGCGGGAACTCGAACGTCTCACCCCGGTTCCACGAGGCGTCGAACTCGCGGCCGTTCGAGTGGGCCACGCCGACGTAGTGCACGCTGGCCAGCTGGCCGGGGCGGGCCTCCGGCCCCGCGCCGACCGTGATGTCCTCGATGACGAGATCGGCGGGCGGCGCGCCCTCGATCGGGCCAACCTCGGGCTTCTCCATGAACGGGTCTCCTCGGTGCTGACAGTGCGGTCGTCGTCGATCCTGCCGGATCGCGACCGGCCGATACGCGCCGGTCCCCGCCGCGGCGTGGCGGCGGGGACCGGCGTTGGCACGGACGTGGCGGGCGCCGCCTGTCGGTGACGCCCGCCCGGTGGGTACTGCCGTCGGTGACCTCACTTCAGCCAGGGCAGCCGCTGGACGACGGGGAGCTTCGCCCAGACCTTGCCGAGGCCGAGGGTGTTGCCGGCGCCGACCAGCGCCAGCCCGGCCAGCAGGCCCGCGTAGATGAGGTGGTCGTCCATGAACAGGTTGTTCTCGGGGGGCAGCACGACCGTCCACATCATGACCATCAGGATCCCGCCGGCGACGGCGGCGAGCCGGATGCCGATGCCGAGCAGCAGGGCCACGCCGATGCCGAGCAGGCCGAGCATGAACAGCCAGTCCGCCCAGGCCGCGCCGGCGATGTCGTGGTAGAAGCCCTGGAACGGGCCGGCCGCGCCGAAGGTGAGGAAGCCCTTGGTGGGGCTGCCGCCGTTGATCCAGGCATTCTTCGCCGCCGTCTCGTGCCCCAGGCCGAACATCTTGTCCAGGAAGGCCCAGAGGAAGGTCCAGCCCAGCGCGAGCCGGAGCCCGGCGAAGATGTACCGGGTGGCCTTCTGGCGGGTGGTCTCGACATCCGGGGTGGTCGCGGCCGCCGGAACCCTGGTGTTGGCGGTGATCCGCTCGACTGTCGCGGTCATGGTCTCCACGTCCCTTCCTGTGCCTCGCACCGCGTTTCCGGTGGCAACTTCATTCCACCGCCGGGGAGCCGTCACCGGCAGGGCCGACCGGGCGCTCCCGGCCGGGACCTTGGACCCGTTCCGGCCCGGTCCGGAGGGCCCTCGGCGGCCTGCCGACCGCCTCTGACCGGGGCCGCCGGTGTCGTCCTACCGTCGCGAGTGGAAGCCCGGGCCCGAGGAGGTCGTGATGCGGACATGGCAGGTGGGCGACGTGATGACCACGGACGTCGCGACGGTGGGGGAGGAGACCCCGTACCGGCAGATCGTCGACGTGCTGATCCGGCGGGGCATCAGCGCCGTGCCGGTGGTGGACTCCTTCGACCGGGTGCTGGGGGTGGTCTCCGAGGCGGATCTGCTGCACAAGGTGGAGCGGGCCGGTCACCCGGACGGGCGCCGGGTCTTCGAGGGGCGGCGCCGGCGTACCGTCCGGGAGAAGGCGGGCGCGCTGGTGGCCGGGGACCTGATGACCGCCCCGGCGGTCACCACGACCCCGCGCGCCTCGCTGCCGGCGGCGGCCCGGCTGATGGACCGCGAGGTGGTCAAGCGGCTGCCGGTGCTGGACGACCTGGGCCGGCTGGTCGGCATCGTGACCCGCGGCGACCTGCTCCGGGTGCATCTGCGCACCGACGCGGAGATCCGCGAGGACGTGGTGCAGCAGGTGCTGCGTCGGGTGCTCGCGGTCCGGGACGGCCTGGTCACCGTCCAGGTCCGCGACGGGGAGGTCACCCTGGACGGGCGGCTGGACCGGCGCACCGCCGTCGAGCTGGCCGGTCGGCTCGCCGCCCAGGTCGCCGGGGTCGTGCAGGTGCACAACACCGTCGGGTACGACGTGGACGACACCAGCCTGATGGAGCTGGACCCGGTCCACACCACCCCGGTCGGCTGACCGCCCCGCCGGGTGGGCCCCGCCACCCGGCGGGGCCCACCCATGTGGACCGTGCGCACGCGGGTACGGCCGCCCCGAACCGGGGCGGCCGTGTCGGCGTCGCGGTCAGGCCCGCAACGCCGGCTCGGTGGACGTACGCGAGGTCGCGGCGGGCACCGGCACGACCACCACCGGGCAGCTCGCCTTGCGCACGCACTCCTCGCTGACCGACCCGAGCACAGTGTGCCGCAACCGGCTGTTGCCGTGACTGCCCAGCACCAGCAGGTCGGCCGTGCGGGCGGCGGCGGTGAGCACCTCAGCGGCCGGACCCTCCACCACCTCCCCGGCCACCGGGCAGGCCGGACCCTTGCGCAGCACCAGCCCACGGATCTCGTCATCGAGCAGGGACTGGGCGCGCTGCCGCTCATCGACCGGCGGCGTCGCCTCCGTCATCGGGCCGACCTCGATCCGGTCCCACCGCCAGGCCACCACGACCTGCACCGCGCCGCCGCGGGCCACCGCCTCGTCCACCGCCCAGTCCAGGGCGCGCCGCCCGCCGTCGGAGCCGTCCACGCCCACCACGATCAGCCGGTTGCTCTCCATCGCCCTACTCCTCTCCTCCTGCTCGCAGTCCACACCGGTGCCGGTGGGTCCGGGCAGGCGCGAAGGGCCCGCGGCGCACGGGTCGTTCGCCCCGTTCCGCGGCTCACACCGTGCGGGCGAGCTGGGCGGCGAGCAGTGCCGGAGCCTCGGCCAGGGACGGCCCGTACCAGGTCAGGTGCCGGCCCGAGACCAGCGCGGCCGGCACGCCGGGAAACGCCTCCGGCCCGTCTTCGGCGGTGAACCGGTACGGCTCGTCCGGCAGCACCGCCAGCTCCGGTCGCCGCCCGCGCAGCTCGGCCAGGCTCGGACGGGGATAGCGTTCCTCGTGCTCCGCCCACTGGTTGGTCACGCCGAGCCGGCGCAGCACGTCACCGGCGAAGGTGTCCCGGCCGAGCACCACCCAGGGCCGCCGCCAGACCGGCACCACCGCCGCCCGGAGCGCCGCCGGCGCGGGCAGCCCGGCCCAGGCCCGCCGGGCGGCCCACAGCCACTCCGGTTCGCCGGCCACGCCGAGCGCGGTGACCAGTTCACCGAGCTGGTCCAGCGCTTCCGGGACGGTACGCGGGAAGGTGACCCGTACCGGCACGCCGGCCGCGTGCAGGGCGTCGGCGTCCGCGCGCCGGTTCTCCTCCTCGTTGAGCAGCACCAGGTCGGGCCGCAGCGCGAGCACCCGGTCCAGGTCCGGGTACTTGCTCCCGCCCACCCGGGTGACGGCCAGCCCGGCCGGGTGGGTGCACCAGTCGGTGGCGCCGACCAGCACCTCGGGTCGGGTCAGCGCCACCGCCTCGGTCAACGACGGCACCAGCGACACCACCCGCACGACGGCTCCCTTCCTCGCTGTCCCGCCCATGCTCGCGTATTGGGCTCGCGGGCCGGTTGGCCGGGGCCCGCCGCCGCGTCGAGAATGGGCGGGTGCCTGTCGACCCCGACCTCCGCGCCGTGATCCCCGTCCCCGACTACGGCGTCCCGCCCGCCGAGGCGCTGCCCCGTGTCCGTGAGTTCGCCGACCAACTCGCCCGCCGCCGGACCGTACGTGACTTCAGCGACCGACCGATCCCGCCCGGTGTGCTGGCCGAGGCGCTGCGGGCGGCGGCCTCCGCGCCCAGCGGCGCGAACCGGCAGCCGTGGCGGTTCGTGGTGGTGACCGACCCGGACCTGAAGCGGCGGCTGCGGGCCGCGGCCGAGGCCGAGGAGCGGGAGTTCTACGAACGCCGCGCCCCGGAGGAGTGGCTGACGGCGCTCGCCCCGCTGGGCACCGACGCCAGCAAGCCGTTCCTGGAGGCCGCGCCGGCCGTGATCGTGGTGTTCGAGCTCCACCGTGGTCCCGGGTCTCCCCGGCCGTACTACGTGAAGGAGTCGGTGGGCATCGCCGTCGGCTTCCTGCTCGCCGCGCTGCACCGGGCCGGCCTGGCCACGCTCACCCACACGCCCAGCCCGATGCGCTTCCTCAACGAGCTGCTCGACCGGCCGTCCGAGGAGCGGGCCAACCTGATCATTCCGGTGGGCTACCCGGCGGCCGACGCCACCGTGCCGGACATCGCCCGCAAGCCGTTCTCCGAGGTGGTCGTCTGGCGTTGACGGTCACCGCCCGGGCTCGTCGAGCAGCGCCGTCACGTCCAGGTGCGCGGGCCGGCAACCGAGCGTCGCCGCGAACCGCCGCACCGCGGCGTCGACCCGGTCGCGGGCGGCGGCGACGTCGGCGCACGGATCCAGGCGCACCTCCACCCAGACGTCCGGCCGGGCCGCCGGGCCGGTGAGCACCACCCGGGCCCGGCGGGCCCCGGGCGCCCGGAGCAGGTCCCGTTCCAGCGCGCCGGTCAGCACCCCGCTGGCCACCCGGGTACGCCCGGCGCCGTGCCCGGGCTGGGCCAGGGTGCCGCAGAGCCGGCCCGGCACCCGCAGCCCCGCGACGAGCAGCTGCCGCCCGAGCAGGGCCAGCAGCACCCCGCCGCCGGCCACCGCGAGGGCGCTCCACGGCGCCCCGGCCCGCCACCAGGTGACCGTGGTGGCCCCGAGCAGCGGCGCGTCGCCGCCGGGCAGCCGGCCGGCGCCGACCGCCAGCGCCGTGCCGCCCACGGCCACCAGCAGCAGGGCGAGCACCGTCCAGAGCAGCCGGTGGGCGGCGTTGCTCACGTCGCCCGCCGGGCCGGCACGAGCCGGATCTCGATCCGGTCCCGGCGGGGCGCGGCCAGCCGGTCGAGTTCCCGGCGCAGCGCGAACTCGACGTCGGCGCGGGCCGCCGGGTCGCCGGTGGCGGTCACCCGGGGCCGCCAGGCGTCGCCGCGCCGGCGGACGCGTACCCGGGCCCGCCGGACGCTGGGCACCGAGCGGGCCGCCCGGGCCAGCCGCCGCTCCACCGAGCGGCGGTGCAGGTGCCAGCCGTCGTCGCCGGGCAGCCGCAGCCGGGTCGGGCGCCACCGGCGCAGCTCGGCGACGAGCACGACCAGGCCGAGCAGGGTGAGGGAGGCGGCGACCGCGCGGACCGGGGGGTCCCGCCACCGGGTGGTGGCGAGGGTGGCGGGCCAGTCGGGCGGCAGCGGCCCGGACCGGCCCAGCGCGGCGAGCAGGCCGGCGGCGGCGACGAGGACGCCGCCGACGAGCAGGGCGACGGCCAGCAGCAGGGTGCCGACCCGGTTGACCGTGCGCACCTCAGCCCCCGGCCCGTCGACGGGTACTCATGTCGCCTCCCGGTGGTCGTCCGGGACGGGCGCGGGCAGCCGCAGGTCCACCACCGTGACGGTGACGGCCTCGACGGTCAGGCCGGTGTGCGCCTCGATCTCGGCGGCGGCGCGGCGGCGTACCCGGTCGGCGGCCGTCGGCAGGTGGACGCCGTGGTCGACGACGACGTCGAGGTCGACGCGGGCGGCCGGCCCGTCGACCCGGACGGTGGCCTTCGGTGCGGTGACGGCCGGGGTACGGCGGGCCGCGGCCTCGGCGAGGCGGGCGATGTCCTCCTCGTCCACCCACCGGGCCGGTGCCGTCCCGGCGCTCGGGGCGGTGCCGCGCCGGGGCAGGGTGCCGGTCATCCTGGCCACCCCGCTCAGCGGCGCCGGTCCGCGCCCACCCGGTCGGCCAGACCGGGCACGGTGACGTCGCCGTCGACGACCCGCACCAGCAGCCAGCCGACGAGCCCGGCCAGCGTGGCGCCGGCCGCGGCGCCGGCCCCGCCGAGCGCCCAGACCGCGACCAGGAGGAACCCGGTGAGGAATCCGAACTGCTGCCGCGTCATGCCCACCTCCGCTCCGCCGGTGACCGACCGGACGGGCGCGGCGTACCCGTTTCCGGCCCGGTCAGTCGCGACCGGCGGTGGCGTTGCCGGCCCGGGCCGTCCGGCGAGCGGCGGGCTCAGCGGGACCCGGCGGTGGCGGCGTTCTCCGGGGCCAGGGTGGCCACCGGGACGCCCTCCCGGACGGCCCACTCCACGGCGTGCCGTACCTCCGCCACCGGCAGCGGGCGGCGGGTCGTCACGGTGACCGCCGCGTGGACCGAGAACGCGACGAACGGGTACGAACGGGCCAGGCCGCCGATCGCCTCGTGCAACCGGCCCACCACGGTCAGGGCCTCCCGCTCGGCCAACGCCGGCAGGATCAGCAGGAACTCGTTGTCGGTCAGGCGTACCGCCCGGTCCACCGGGCGCAGCACCGCGGTGACCGCCGCGAGGACGGCCTGGCCCTCCCGGGCCGCGCTGCGCCGGCCGAACCGCTCCGGCGCCCCCGCCGGCTCGTCCACCCGTACGGCGACCAGCGCCACCGGCAGGGTGCCCGGGGCGGTCACCCCGTCCATCCCGGTCCACCGGCGCAGCCCCGGCTCGTCCAGCAGCCCGGCCGAGGCGTCCGCCGGCTCGGGCCGGTGTGCCCGCTCGCCCCGTACCGCCAGCATCCGGATCGCCGCCTCGGCGCGGGACTCGCCCGGCCCCGCCGGGATGTCCCGTACCCGGGCGATCGTCTCGTCCAGCCCGGCCCGGGCCGGCGCGGGCAGCCGCTCGGCCAGGCGCTCGCGCAGCCGGAGCACCTCGTGCAGGGCCTCGTCCCGGCGGAACCCCCAGCGCCCGTCGAAGAGCCGTCCCGACTCCAACGTCGCCGCCGGCGCCACCTCGCCCCGGTCGTATGCCACCAGCGTCGCGCCGAAGCGCGGGGTCAACGCCACCACGCTCCACTCCCGGGCCAGCTCCTCCGCCTCGTCCAGCGCCACCCCGTACGTGCCGGGCGGCAGCTGGGCCGGGCTCGGGCCGACCATGCCGACCACGGTCACCGTGGCCCGGGCGGCGATCCGTTCGTACACCGCGCGTTCCCGGGCGAAGTACGGCGGCCGCTGGAAGAGGGCGAGCACCACCAGCGGCCCGTCCTCGGCCGTGGCCAGCGCGGCCCGTTCGATGGCGTGGGAGACGGCGACCAGACTGCGCTTGGTCAACCGCTCCGGGGTCCGTCCGCTGTGCACGCGCAGGAGCTTAGAGGCGTCCGCCGTCCGGCGCACCGGTCGCCGCGGCCGGGTCGGTGGCCCGCGCCCACTCCGCGCGGGTCAGCGCGTACTCCACCTCGCCGTGCTCGGATCCGTCGATCGGCTCCGGCCAGTCCTGGTGGAACGTCCGCCGGTACGACAGGCCGGCCTTCTCCATAACCCGGCGCGACCCGGCGTTGACCGCCATGGTGGCGGCCACGACCCGCTCGACGCCGAGTTCGGTGAAGCCCCGGTGGACCAGCGCCCGGGCTCCCTCGGTGGCGTACCCGGCACCCCAGGCCGACCGGTGCAGCCGGTAGCCCAGCTCCACCTCGCGGGGATCCCCCGCGCGGACGGGCCGGAACTCGAACCAGCCGAGGAAGACGCCGTCGGTCCGTCGCTGGGCCGCCCACCACCCGAGCCCCGGCGGTTGCCGGTACGCGGCCAGGATCCGCGGCAGCACCCGCTCGCGGATCTCCGCCGGCGGGGTGGGCCGGCCGCCGGTGAGGTGGCGCATCACCGCCGGGTCCGCGTCGAGGTCGGCCAGGAGCGGGGCGTCGTCCGGGGTGAACTCGCGCAGTACCAGGCGGTCGGTGGTCAGGAAGATCGACACGTCGGACATCCCATCCCCGGCCGGTGCGGTGGGCAACCGGATTTCACCGCACCGGCGAGGCGACGGGCATGGTCGACGCCCTACACTCGGGCCGGTCTGGCGACCGACGGATGGATCTGGCGAAGATGACGAGCACCGGCAGCGTGGCGGCCTCCTGGTTGCGCCCGGTCGCGGCCGGGGGCGCGCCGCCGTCCACCCGGTCGGGGCAGGTCATCCATCCGTCGCGCCGGCTCAGCGAGCTGGTCCAGGGCCGCCCGCCGGGCGTCACCGGAAACCAGTGGAGTACCGCCATCCGGGAGAGCTTCGACCAGGTGGTGTGCGCCGCCGACACCGGTCGGCCGCTGTTCGCCGTGGCGTTCGCGCCGCCGGCGGCGCCCGGCTCGCCGGCCCGCCGCGCCGAGCGGATGACGAGCACGGTCTGCGCCGCGGTCGGCCTGCCGGTGCTGCGGGTCGAGTCACCGACGCTGCAGGGCGCCGGCCACAGCCGCCGGCTCGTCGAGTACGTCATCGGCGCCCGCGCCTACGCCGACGGCAGCGGCCCGGAGAGCGGCTACGTGGTCGGTTTCCGGGACATCGTCGGCCGGCTCCCGGACGGCCGGAGCGGGCCGGTCAACGACCTCGGGGCGTTGGCCCGGGCCGCCGTCGTCGAGGCGTACGTCGAGCGACGCCTCGCCGACCCGATCGTGCGCGGCCTGCACGTGTGCTGGACCGGTGGCCCGGCCGAGGGATGGAGCTGGGTCGAGGTGCGGCCCGGACGGTGCCTGGTGGAGCGGGTGCAGCTCTTCGCGCAGCGGCTCTTTTGCGGGGTGGCGCCGGGCCGGCTGGCCGAGGACCTGGCCGTGCTGGCCGTGGGGGAGCGGCTGCGCGACCGCGACGGGGTCGAGCCGACCCTGGTCGACCGCGACGAACTGCACGAGGGGATCCGCCGGCTGGCCGCGCGGCGGGCTGAACTCGACGGCGGCTTCGCCTTCGACCACCTGTGCGCCGACTGAGCCGGCATCCCGACCGTCGGGACCCCGGTGGCATCTCC
Source organism: Micromonospora mangrovicola (assembly GCF_047200535.1). Lineage (NCBI taxonomy): Bacteria > Bacillati > Actinomycetota > Actinomycetes > Micromonosporales > Micromonosporaceae > Micromonospora > Micromonospora mangrovicola. The sequence continues at coordinate 37,083 of NZ_JBJZOG010000040.1, forward strand.
TTCTCGAATTCTCCCGATCACGGTTGAACCTTCGCCGCTGTCCCTCCGTACCTAAGCGGGAATGGACGTAGATCTTCCCCGTCACGCCGGACGGCACGGCGACGGTGCGGAAAGGGCATCGTCGGTCGTCGACGTGTAACCGGAACGTCGCAGTGACCCTCACCCCGAATTTCGCAGGTCCGCCGGGGTCACGAGTCAACTACCGGATCGAGAAGGAGAGCAATTCGATGCGCAGGTCCACACGGGCGCGCCGGTCATCCGGTAACGCGCGGAGCAAGCGGCTGCTGGCCGTGGTCGGCACGCTCGCGGTCTTCGGCGGAATCGTCGCCGTCACCCAGATCTCGTCCGCCCAGGACCGGCGGCCGAGCCGTACCGCCCCGGTGTCGTGCACCGCCCCGAGCCCGGGCGCGACCGCGCCGGGCGGCCAGGGCAGCACCACCCGGACCTGGCAGAACGGCCGGTGGGTGCGCAACCACTGGGGTGACGGGCAGATGTCGGTCGCCGAATGCCAGCAGAGCCGGGGCGGCGGCGCGGGTACGCCGGCGGTGGCCTGCCCGGACGTCAGGAGCAGGCTGCCGCAGGTGCCCGACCGGGCGCGCAACGAGGTGGACCGCAACCTCGCCCTGCTGGACACCCAGATCGCCGAGGCCAACCGGCGGCTCGCCGCCGAGGGCGACCGCAACGGCCAGGACTTCATCGAGAACGCCGTCCTGCGGCCGCTGGCCGACAAGCGGACCGCGACGCTGAACCGGATCGCCACCGCGATCGGCCGGGTCGCGCAGCGGCCGCAGGGACTCGACCAACTCGCCCAGTGCGCACTGTCCGACAATGCCCAGAACGGTGGGAACAACAACGGCGGCAGCAACAACGGAGGCCAGAACGGTGGGAACAACAACGGCGGCAACAACGGCAACGGGCTGGATGTGCTGGCCAAGGACTGCAGCGACAGCCGGCTGCAGCCGCACGACGGTTTCCAGGCCGGTAACCGGTGTGTGAGCACCGCCTTCGGTGAGGTCGGCGCGGCGGCGAACAATCCGTCGCTGCTGATCACCCGGTTCCCCGATCAGGTCCGGCGGAACCAGCCGTTCACCCTGCGGGTCACCACGCGGAACCTGGTGCGGGACCGTTTCCTCGCGGCCGGTCAGGGCGGCTACTACCTGGAGAGCGCGCTGCTCAACGACCAGGGCCTGGTACGCGGCCACTTCCACACCGCGTGCCGGATGCTGAACAGCCTCCGCCAGCCGCCGAACCCGCAGGACGTGCCGGCGTTCTTCGTGGCCACCGAGGACGGCAGGGGCAGCGGCCAGCCCGACGACGTGCTCATCCAGGTCCCGGGCCTGCCCGAGTCGGGGGTCGCGCAGTGCGCGGTCTGGGCCGGGGACGGCTCGCACCGCATCCCGATGATGGAGCGGGCCAACCAGACACCCGCGATCGACGTGGTGCGGATCCGGGTCAACTGAGCCGGCACGACGGCCGGGGCCGTCCGGGGCGTACCCGGGCGGCCCCGGCCGTCGCCGTGTCCGGGTGCCGAGCGGGACACGGTTGCCGGAAATTGTGTACACCGGCAAAGCCGAGCGGGGTCACGCCGATTTCTCAGCGTGACCCCGGGACGCCCGACGGTGAGCCGGGAGGGCTCAGCGGTTCTTGTACGCCTCCACCACCGACACGGGGATGCGGCCCCGCTCGGAAATCTCGTAGCCGTTCTTCGCGGCCCATTCCCGGATGGCGCGGTTCTGCTCGCGGTCCATTCCCGCGGTGGCCGGGCGGCCGGTCCGGCGCGCCGCGCGCCCGGCCTCCACCGGCCCACGCCCGATTCGCCTGCCAGCGCTGATGTACGGGTCCAGCGCCTTGCGCAGAACACCCGCGTTCTCGTCGGAGACGTCGATCGTGTATGCCACGCCGTCCAGGCTGAACTCGACGGTCCGGTCGGCCTTTCCGCCGTCCAGGTCGTCGGTCAGAACGGTGATTACTTTCCTTGCCATCGCCATTACTCCCTGTGTCGGGCGGGGTGTGGCTAAGAGTTTGACGTATGGCGCGGCAATTTCGCAACAATATCGGTCGTTCGCCATTCGGTGAGTCGGCAAATCCGGCTGCCGGAATGGCGCGTCAGGCGCCCGGTCGGGTGCTGCGACCGGTCGGCGCCCCGGGAGTGTCAGTGGCGTGGGTCACAACCTGGAACAAGGGGAACGCTTTGTTACTTGAGTCTGTCACGCTCAACTCAACGTGATAGCAGGTGTTCGATGGCAACTCTTCCGGTACTTCCCTTGACCGACGCCGTCCTGCTGCCCGGCATGGTCATCCCGGTGACCCTCGACCCGACCACCCAGGCCGCGGTCGACGCGGCCCGCGCCAGCGGCGACAAGCAGCTCCTCGCCGTGCCCCGCCTCGACGGCGAGTACGGCTCCGTCGGCGTGATCGCCACCATCGAGAAGGTGGGCCGGCTGCCCAGCGGGGAGCCCGCCGCCGTGGTCCGTGGCCTGACCCGCGCCCGCATCGGATCCGGCGTGCCCGGTCCGGGCGCCGCCCTATGGGTCGAGGCGACCGAGATCGACGAACCCGCTCCGGCCGGGCGGGCCCGGGAACTCGCCCGCGAGTACCGCGCCCTGATGACCTCCGTCCTCCAGGAGCGCGGCGCCTGGCAGGTCATCGACGCCATGGAGCGGATGACCGACCTCTCCGAGCTGGCCGACTCGGCCGGCTACGCGCCCTGGCTCAGCCTGGCGCAGAAGACCGAGCTGCTCGCCGCCCCGGACGTCACCGCCCGGCTGGAGCTGCTGGTCGGCTGGGTGAAGGATCACCTGGCCGAGCAGGAGGTCACCGAGCGGATCAACAGCGACGTCCGCGAGGGGCTGGAGAAGTCCCAGCGGGAGTTCCTGCTGCGTCAGCAGCTCGCGGCGATCCGCAAGGAGCTCGGCGAGGACGAGCCGGACGGCTCCGCCGACTACCGCTCCCGGGTCGAGTCCGCCGACCTGCCCGAGAAGGTCCGCGAGGCGGCCCTGCGCGAGGTCGGCAAGCTGGAGCGGGCCAGCGACGCCTCCCCGGAGGCGGGCTGGATCCGTACCTGGCTGGACACCGTCCTGGAGATGCCGTGGAGCACGCGTACCGAGGACAACACCGACCTGGCCGCGGCCCGTGCGGTGCTCGACGCCGACCACGCCGGCCTGGCCGACGTGAAGGACCGGATCCTGGAGTACCTCGCGGTACGCAACCGGCGCGCCGAGCGCAACCTCGGCGTGGTCGGCGGCCGCGGCTCCGGCGCGGTGCTCGGCCTGGCCGGCCCGCCCGGTGTCGGCAAGACCAGCCTCGGCGAGTCGATCGCCCGGGCGCTGGGCCGCAACTTCGTCCGGGTCTCCCTCGGTGGCGTCCGGGACGAGGCGGAGATCCGCGGCCACCGGCGCACCTACGTCGGCGCGCTGCCCGGCCGGATCGTCCGGGCCCTGCGCGAGGCCGGCTCGATGAACCCGGTGGTGCTCCTCGACGAGGTCGACAAGCTGGCCGTCGGCTACTCCGGCGACCCGGCCGCGGCGCTGCTGGAGGTGCTCGACCCGGCGCAGAACCACACCTTCCGCGACCACTACCTCGAGGTCGACCTCGACCTGTCCGACGTGCTCTTCCTGGCCACCGCCAACGTGGTGGAGACGATCCCCGGCCCGCTGCTGGACCGGATGGAGCTGGTCACCCTAGACGGCTACACCGAGGACGAGAAGGTGGCCATCGCCCGGGATCACCTGCTGCCCCGGCAGCGGGAGCGGGCCGGGCTGACCGCCGACGAGGTGACCGTCGCCGACGAGGCCCTCGCCCGGATCGCCGGCGAGTACACCCGGGAGGCGGGCGTCCGGCAGCTCGAGCGGGCCCTGGCCAGGATCCTGCGGAAGGTCGCCGTCACGCTGGCGTCCGACCCGGCGCCGGTCCGGGTGGACACCGACAACCTGGCCCGCTACCTGGGCCGGCCGAAGTTCACCCCGGAGTCGGCCGAGCGGACCGCGGTGCCCGGGGTGGCCACCGGACTGGCGGTCACCGGGGCCGGCGGCGACGTGCTCTTCATCGAGGCCACCAGCATGGACGGCGAGCCGGGACTGACCCTCACCGGCCAGCTCGGCGACGTGATGAAGGAGTCCGCGCACATCGCCCTGTCGTACCTGCGGTCGAACGGGCGACGGCTCGGGCTGGACCCGAACGCCCTGGCCGGGCGGCGGATCCACCTGCACGTCCCGGCGGGCGCGGTGCCCAAGGACGGCCCCAGCGCCGGCATCACCATGGTCACCGCCCTGGCCTCCCTGGCCAGCGGCCGGCCGGTGCGCCCCGAGTTCGGGATGACCGGTGAGGTGACCCTGTCCGGCCGGGTGCTGCCCATCGGTGGCGTGAAGCAGAAGCTGCTCGCCGCCCACCGGGCCGGTCTGACTGAGGTGATCATCCCGAAGCGTAACGAGCCGGACCTCGACGACCTGCCCACCGAGGTCCGCGAGGCGCTGACCATCCACACCCTCGCCGACGTCGCCGACGTGCTCGCCCTGGCGCTGCGGCCGGCCGACGTCGACGCCGGGACGATCGGGGGTCAGCCGCTCGCCGCGGCCTGACCGACCCCGTACCACCGGTACGCCCCCGCCGTCCGCGGACGGCGGGGGCGTCCGCGCCGGTGCGGTCCGGGTGACCGGGGGCGGGCCGTCAGCAGGCGTCGGACGGCCCCGGGCAGCCCTCGGGCGGGGCGATCCGGCCGAGCATCGCGCCCAGCGCACCGCCGAGCTCGCGGGCCTGTTCGGGGCTGAGCGGATCGAAGACCAGTGAACGCACCCGGTCGACGTGGCCGGGCGCGGCGGCGACCACGACGTCGTAGCCCGCGTCGGTGAGCACCGCCACCGAGCCACGACCGTCCTCGGCGCTGCGTTGCCGGTGCACCAGGCCCCGGCGCTCCAGCCGCCCGACGAGGTGCGACAGCCGGGACTGGGAGCCGTTGACCACGCCGGCGAGGTCGCTCATCCGCCGGGACCGCCCCGGTGTCTCGCTGAGTATCGCGAGCACCAGGTACTCGAAGTGGGTCAGGTCCGCGTCGCGCTGCAACTGGGCGTCGAGCGCCGCGGGCAGCACGGTCACCAGGTGCACGAGCCGCCGCCAGACCTGTTGCTCCTCGTCGGTCAGCCAGCGGGTCTCGTCCATGCGCCCAGCCTACCTTTCCTTGACGGTTCAAGTATCAGGCCGTACGTTGACTACTTGAACGGTCAAGCAATTTCGGCGACGGCCACCATCCCCCGAAGAGGTTCGCGTGAACATCGTGCTCTGGGCCCTGCAGATCATTCTCGCCCTGGTCCTGCTGGGCGCCGGCCTGACCAAGATCAGCCAGCCGAAGGAGAAGCTGCGCGCGTGGATGACCTGGGTGGACCCGGTGCCACCGGCCCGGGTCAAGGCACTGGGCGCGGTCGAGGTGCTCGGCGCGCTCGGGCTGGTTTTGCCGGCGGTGACCGGCATCGCCCCCGTCCTCACGCCGCTGGCCGCCGTGGGCGCCGCGATCGTGCTGGCGGGCGCGGTCGCGGTGCACGCGCGGGCCCGGGAGACCCAGATGATCGTGGCCCCCGCCGTGCTGCTGGTCGCCGCCCTCGTGGTGGCGTGGGGCCGGTTCGGCCCGTACGCCTTCTGAGCCGTGCCGGGCGGGGGAGCCCCAGGGGATCCCCCGCCCGGACGTCACCAGCGGTCCCGGCGCTCCCGCCGCGCGCCGCCGTCGCTCTCCCGGCCGCGCCGCTCCCGCCGCTCGCCGCCGCCGTCACCGTCCCGATCCCGGCGTACGGTCGCCTTGCGGCCCTTGATGGTGCTGCCGCGCAGCCCCTGGATCACCTCGTCGGCGACCGCGTACGGCACCTCCACCAGGGAGAACCGGTCGGCGATCTCGATCGAGCCGATGTCCCGGCCGCTGACCCCGGTCTCCCCGGTGATCGCCCCGACCAGGTCCTGCGGCCGGACCCCGGCGCGCCGGCCCAACCCGATGAAGACCTGCGTCGTACCCCCGGAGCGGGGGCGGCCGCCGCCGCGCCGCTCGTACCCCGGGCGGGGCTCGCGGGGCGGACGGACCGCGACCTGCGGAATCTCCTCCTCCTCGTCCGCGGTGCCGGGGAGGGTCGCCTCGTGGGCCAGCTTCACCGCCGCGAGCGCGACCTCCATCATGTCGAACTCGTCCGACAGCGACTCCACGATCACCCGGAACGGCTCCAGGTCGTCCTCCAGCAGCGACTCCCGCAGCGCCGCCTGGGTCAGTTCCAGCCGCCGCGTCCGCAGGTCGGCGACCGTGGGGATCTTGTCGATGGCGATCCGCTGGCCGGTGACCCGCTCGATGGTCTTCAGCATCCGGTGCTCGCGCGGCTCGGCGAGAGTGATCGCCACGCCTTCCCGGCCGGCGCGGCCCACCCGACCGATCCGGTGCACGTACGACTCCGGCGCCGACGGGACGTCGTAGTTGACCACGTGGCTGAGCTGCTCGACGTCCAGCCCGCGCGCCGCCACGTCGGTGGCCACCAGCAGGTCGGCGGTGCCCGCCCGCAGCCGGCCCATCACCCGGTCCCGCTGCTCCTGACTCATCCCGCCGTGCAGCGCCTCGGCCCGGTAGCCCCGGCCGTTCATCGTCTCGGTGAGCCGGTCCACCTCCTCCCGGCTGCGGCAGAAGACGATCGCCGCGGTCGGCGACTCCACGTCCAGGACCCGGCCCAGCGCCGCCGGCTTGTGCGCCCGCGCCACGATGTACGCGCTCTGCCGCACCCGCGGTGCCTCGCCCGCCACCGGCTGCTCGCGTTCGATCTGGATGCGGACCGGGTCGGTGAGGTGCTGCCGGGCCAGCCCGTCGATGCGCGCCGGCATGGTGGCCGAGAAGAGCACCGTCTGCCGCTCGGCCGGGGCGTGCTCCAGGATCGCCTCGATGTCCTCGGCGAAGCCCATGTCGAGCATCTCGTCCGCCTCGTCCAGCACCACCGTGGCCAGCGAGCCCAGCCGCAGGGTGCCCCGGGCGATGTGGTCCAGCGCCCGGCCCGGCGTCGCCACCACCACGTCCACGCCCAGGTCGAGGGCGCGCAGCTGGCGGCCGATCGGCTGACCGCCGTAGATCGGCAGGACCCGGGCACCGAGGTCCTTGCCGTACCGGTGGAACGCCTCGGACACCTGCACCGCCAGCTCCCGGGTGGGCACCAGCACCAGCGACACCGGCTCGCCCCCGGACCGCCCGTCGGGCATCCGCTGCAGCAGCGGCAGCGCGAACGCGGCCGTCTTGCCCGTACCGGTCGCCGCCTGGCCCAGCAGGTCCCGCCCGGTGAGCAGCGGCGGGATCGCCTCGCGCTGGATCGGGGTCGGCTCCTCGTAGCCGAGCACGGTGAGCGCGCCCAGCAGCTCGGGGCGCAACCCGAGGTCGGCGAAGGTGGGCGTCTCGACGGCGTCGTCGGGGGCGGTGGGGTCGGTCGGTGTAGCTCCGGAACTCATGCGACAAGCCTTTCATCACCGCCCCCGGCCCGGCGCGGCGACCGGCGCAACCGTCGGCCGGGACACCCGCGCGGTGGCGCCGGTCACCCCGCCGGGCCGGCTCAGGCCGCCTCGACCGGCACCCGGGCCTCGGTCAGCAGCGCCGGCCCGGCGTACGCCACCGGGGCGTACGGCGGCATCGGGCGCAGCCGCGCCAGCTGTTCGGTGCTCAGCGCGTACACCACCCGGCCGAGGCCGGAGCGCTCGATCGCGGTGGCGCACATGCCGCACGGCTGGCAGCTGGTGTACATGGTGGCGGTCGTGGCCGCGTCGGGGGTGAGGTTGCGGGCCGCCCAGCGGGCCAGCTTCAGCTCCGGATGGGCGGTGATGTCGTCGTCGGTCCGCTCGGTGTTGACCTCCTCGGCCAGCACCCGCCCGTCGGCGTCGACGAGCAACGAGCCGAACGGGCCGTCCCCGGCGTCCCGGGCGGCGGCGGCCAGCGCGATGGCCCGCCGCAGGTGGCGTTCGTCGGTCTCGGTCAGCACGCTCATCCGGTGCGCATTCCCCACGGGCCGTCGCGGCACACCGGCGGCGGCTAGCCTGACGGCGTGCGCACGGTCGAGCTGCTCTGTTCCCCGAAGCTGGAGGAGGCGGTACGAGCGGCCTGGGTGCGGCTGGCCGCCGCCGGCCTGCCCAGCCTGGCGCGCAACGCGCACCCCACCAACCGGCCGCACCTGACCCTCGCCGCGGTCGAGGCGTTCCCGCCCGGCGTCGAGCAGCGCCTCGCCGACCTCTGCGACGCCGCGCTGCCGCTGCCGGCCCGGCTCGACCGGGTGGAGGTGCTCGACGGCAGCGCCCCGCTGGTCTGGCTGATCCGTCCCGCGCCGCAGTTGGTCGCCCTGCACGGCGCGGTCTGGGACGTGCTCGCCGACGCCCGCGGACAGCGCGAGTGGCACAAGCCGGGCCGGTGGATCCCGCACCTGAGCCTGGCGCTGCGGTTCCGCGGCGCCGACCGCCGCCGGGCCCGCGCGCTGGCCGGGCCCGACCGCCCCAGCGGGGAGTTCGTCGCGGCGCGCAGCTACGACAGCGAGACCCGGACGGTCAGCGAGTTGGTCCCGGCGTGCCCGCACCCGGGTGCCTGAAGGCCCCAGCGCCGCCCGCCCCGAGGTGGCTCCCCGTCGCCCGACCGGCCGGGGCCGCCCCGCCGGCACCGGTCGGTCCGCGCCGAACCGTCCGCGTGTCAGCATGGGCGGATGACCACGACCAGCACCGACGGCCGGGCGATGGCCGAGCTCGCCGCGCTGCTCGCCGACCGCACCCGGGCCAGCTTCTGCCTGGCCCTGCTCGACGGGCGGGCCTGGACGGCGGGGGAGCTGGCCCGGGCCGCCGGGGTGGCCGCGTCGACCACGAGCGACCACCTCACCCGCCTCGTCCGGGGCGGCCTGCTGGTCGAGGAGCGGCAGGGCCGCCACCGCTACGTCCGCCTGGCCGGCCCGGCAGTGGCCCAGTTGATCGAGGACCTGGCGGGGCACGCGCCCGCCCCGCCGACGCCGCCGCGCACGTTGCGCGCCGCGTCGGCCGGTGCCGCCCTGGCGTACGCCCGGACCTGCTACGACCACCTGGCCGGGCGGCTGGGGGTGCTGCTGCACGACGCCCTGCTCGACCGGGGGGTGCTGGACCGCGCCGGCGGGCTCGCCCTCACCCCCGCGGGGGCGACCTGGCTGGCGGAGCTGGGCGTACCGGTCGAGCCGCTGCGCACGGCCCGCCGACCGCTGGTACGGGACTGCCTGGACTGGACCGAGCGCCGCCCGCACCTGGCCGGGGCGCTGGGCGCGGCGCTCTGCCACCGCTTCCTCGACCTCGGCTGGACCGCCCGCGGCGCTGGCCGGGCGATCCGTCTCACCCCGGCCGGGCTCCCCGCCCTGGCCGCCGCCCTCGGCCTGGACGTGGCCGACCTCGACCGGCCGGCCCGCGACACCGGACCGGCCCGCGCCTGATCTCCCGCTCGACTCCGGGCCGGTGAAGGTGGTGCCGCGACCGGCCCGGTGCCGTCGCCTCGCACGCCCTGGGCGGGACGGGGAACGGGGCGCCCCGGCACCGCGCCGCACGCCGGGGACGGTTCGGCCGGCGGCGAACGGATCAGCGCCTACGGTCGGGCGATGAGCTTTCCTGTCATACCCGTGCCGCCCGCCACGCCGGCCTGCGGGGAGCCCGTGCACGACGCCGGGAGCGGCTGGGTGCTCACCCGGTACGCCGACGTGGTGGCGGCGCTGACCGACCCCCGGTGCGTGGTGCCCGTCGCGCCCGGCGGGCCGCCCGGCACCCTCGCCTGGCTGCGCGGGACGGTCAGCCGGTTCAGCGCCCCGGACCGGCACCCCGGCCGCCGGGCGGTCGGGGTAGCCGCACTGGCCGCCCTCGACCAGGACGACCTGCGGGAGGCGGCCGCCCGGCTGACCGAGGAGGCGCTCGACGCGGTGGCGCCCCGGCCACGGGCCGAGGGGACGGGCGAGCCGGCCGCCCCCCGGCCGGCCGGAGCGGACCGCCGGGCTTCGGGCCGGGTCGACGTGATGGCGGCGCTGGCCCGGCGCGTACCCCTGGCGGTGCTGGCGGCACGGCTCGGGCTGGCCGATCCGGCGGCGTCCGCGGCGGCGGTGCCGGCGGTGGCCGCCGCCTACCAGCCGGGTGCGGACGCGGCGGCGGTGGCCCGTGCGGACCGCGCGGTGGCCGTGCTGCTGGAGTTGTCCCCGCCCGCTGCGCCCGAGGTCGCCGCGAACCGGATCGGGCTGCTGGTGCAGGCCTGCGACGCGACCGCCGGGCTGATCGGCGCGGCCGTCCGGCACGGGCTGACCGCGCCGGACACCTTGTCGACCGGCGACCTGCTGGCCGAGGTGCTGCGGCTCGACCCGCCGGTGCGGGCCACCCGCCGGGTCACCACCGCCGCGCTGCGCCTCGGCGGGCGGGAGGTCGGCCCGGGCGTCCCGCTGCTGCTGCGCTTCGACGCGGCGAACCGGGACCCGGCCGGGCACGCCGACCCGGACCGGTTCCGGCCCGGCCGCCCCGGCGGGGCCTTGACCTTCGGCGCCGGGCCCCGGGGCTGCCCGGGGGAGCGGCACGCCCTGGCCCTGGCGGCCGGGGTGGTCGACGTGTTGCGCCGCCGCTGCACCGGTGCCGACCAGAGCGCCGGATACGAGTCCCATCCCACCCTCCGCGTCCCGACCAGCCTCGAGGTGACCCTGTGCTGAACGACCGTGCCGCCCTCTTCCGTGACCTGCACCGGCCGGGCAGCCCGCTGCTGCTGCCGAACGCCTGGGATCACGCCTCCGCCGCCGCGCTGGCCGCCCGGGGCCATCCGGCGCTCGGCACCACCAGCCTCGGGGTCGCGGCGGCCGCCGGGAAGCCGGACGGCGCCGGGGCCACCCGGGCGGACAATCTCGACCTGGCCCACCGGCTGCGCGACCTGCCGGTGCTGCTCACCGTGGACGTCGAGGGCGGCTTCAGTGACGACCCGGCGGCGGTGGCCGGGTACGTCGCCGAGCTGGCCGCGCTCGGCGTGGTGGGGGTGAACCTGGAGGACGGCCGCCCGGACGGCAGCCTCGCCCCGGTGGAGCTGGCCGCTGCCAAGATCGCCGCGGTGAAGGCCGCGGTGCCGGGGCTCTTCGTGAACGCCCGCACCGACGCCTGGTGGCTGGGCGTGCCCGAGCCGCTCGGCGAGGCCCTGCCCCGGGCGCGAGCCTGGCGGGCGGCCGGTGCCGACGGCCTCTTCGTGCCCGGCGCGCCGGACGACCTGGTGGGGCGGCTCGCCGCAGAGGTGGGCCTACCGCTCAACGTGCTGTACCGGCCCGGTGGGCCGGACCTGGCCGAGCTGGGTGGGCTCGGCGTGGCCCGGGTCAGCACAGGTTCCCTGCTGTTCCGGGCCGCCCTCGGGACGGCGCTGCACCTCGCCGACGCGGTCCGCGGCAGGCTCGACGCCGACCTGCCCGCCCCGCCGACGTACGGATGGGTGCAGGAGCTTTCCGTGCCGAAAAAAGCTCCTTAGGGGGAGATAGGAGAATTGTTCGAAGAGGGGTCTTTCCGCAGCTTACGGTGTGTTTGAGGTTCGATCACGCCGTGCCCTGCCCGGAGAGGGGACCCGATCATGCGAGTGCCCAGCCGAAGCCCCGGCCCGCAGCCCGGGCCCACCGTCGCGTCCACCGCCCCCGCCCGTCGCCGGCCGCCCACCGCCGGCCGGCGGCCCGCTCCGGCCCAGCCGGACCTGGCGGCGTACCGGGCGGCGGTGGCGGAGCTGCTGGTCGAGGTGGGCGCTCTGGCGGACGCCCCGTCGACCGCCGCCCGGCAGGTGCTGCTGGACCAGCGGCTGCGGGAGCCGGCCATCGCAGCGGTCCTCGAGGCCACCCCCCAGGGCTTCGTCGGGGCCCGGGAGACCCTGCTGCTGGAGATGGCCCGCTACCAGCCCAACGTCCGCAGCTCGGCGCAGGACCTCACCGCGCTGGTCCGGATCTACCTGCTCTCCCGCATCGACGTGATGTGGTGGGAGAGTTCGGCGGTCTTCCTCACCGACGGCCAGGTCAACATGAGCACCGACCTGGTCGACCTGGAGTGGCTGCGCCGCCGGGGCCTGCTCGCCTTCCGCTACCAGGAGCAGCCGGCCACGCTCGTCGGCCGTGGCCTGCGCGCGGTGCGACGGCGGCTGCTGCCCGGCGCCACCCCGAACACCGCCGGGCTGCTGTTCCGCCGGGCCCGGCGGGAGGTGGTGGCCCTGCTCAACGACCTCGGGCGGGAGTTCGCCCTGGCCACCCCGCCCGGCACGCCGCCGCTCTGGGTGACCAGCCTCGCCCGCAGCGCCGAGCACCAGTACCGGCTGCGCCGCCTCGGGTACGCCGCCATGGTGCCCAGCGGGCACTGCCTCGGCTGGGCGGCCGACCTGGAGATGGCGTGGTTCCGCCGGTTCGGCGTCCGGGACACCCTGGCCGACCTGCTGCTGGCCCGGCAGGCGGCCGGCGAGATCAACGTGGTGGACGAGGGCCAGGCCTGGCACCTCTGTCTCGCGCCCGCCGTCCGCAGCCGGTTCCGGCACGCGTACGAAGCCGAGATGGGGGTGTGAGCGGATGTGCGGGATCGCGCTGAGCATCGGCCCGGAGGCCGACCCGGCGACGTTCCGCCGCATGCTCGCCATCCTCGCCCCGCGCGGCGAGGTGACCGAGACCCGGCAGGAGAACGGCCTGCTCACCGGCGTCCGTCGACTGCGGATCGTGGACCGGGAACGGGCCGTGCAGCCCTGGGTGTCGCCCGACGAGCGGCACGTCCTCTGCTACAACGGCGAGATCTTCAACCACCACCAGCTGCGCGGCGAGCTGACCCGGCTCGGATACGCCTTCCGCAGCGTCAGCGACACCGAGGTGGTCCTGGCCGCGTTCCGGCACTGGGGAGAGGAGGCGGTACACCGGTTGCGCGGCGAGTACGCCTTCGTCGTGGTGGAGCGGGCCACCGGCCGCGCGTACCTGGCCCGTGACCCGCTCGGCGTGAAGCCCCTCTACTGGTCCCGTGGCCCGGGCTGCCTGCACCTGGCCTCCGAGGTCAAGGCGCTGGTGCCGCACGGCGCGCCGATCAGCGAGGTGCCGCCCGGGCATCACGGCTGGGCCGAGCCCGACGGTCCGGTCCGGTTGCGCCCGCACGCGGACCTGCTCGACCTCGGCGCCGGGTCGCCGCCCGTCGACGACCCGGACGAGGCCGCCCAACTGGTCCGCGCCGCGCTCACCGACAGCATCCAGGTCCGGCTCGACACCGACCTCACCGTCGGCGTCGTCCTCTCCGGCGGCCTGGACAGCTCGCTCGCGCTGCTGCACGCCCGGCAGCTGCACCCGGACTGCGTGGCGGTCACCGTCGGCGTGCCGGACAGCCCGGACGTCGCGTACGCCCGGCGGCTCGCCGCCGACCTGGGCGTGCCGCACGAGGTGATCGAGCTGCGCCCGCGGGACATCCGGCTGGCCGACGTCCGCGAGGCGATCCGGGTCTCCGAGCTGACCGAGTACGGCGACATCATCAACGCGGTGGTCACCGTGCCGATCTTCCGGCGACTGCGCGAGCTGGGGATCAAGGTGGTGCTCACCGGGGACGGCTCGGACGAGCTGTTCGGCGGCTATCCGATGTACCACCAGGTCGGTCCGGAGCGCTCCCGCCGGCTGTTCCTGCACAAGATCCGTAACCTGTGCCGGACCGAGCTGCAGCGGGTGGACCGGGCCAGCATGGGCCACGGCGTCGAGGCCCGGGTGCCCTTCCTCGACCTGGGCGTGGTGGAGCTGGCGATGCGGATTCCGCTCGACCTCAAGCTCCGCGACGGCCAGGAGAAGTGGATCGTCCGGCGGGCCTTCGCCGACCTGCTTCCCGACTACATCCGGCGGCGGCCGAAGAACCCGATGTCGTACTCCTCCGGGCTGCACGAGCGGGCCCGGCTCTACAAGCCGCTCTTCGCCCGGCTGCACCGCTCCTTCGGCTACCAGCTGCTCGAACCGGTCCGCCGCGACTTCGACAACGTGCTCACCCGCTGCGGCAACGACCTGGACCGGGCCATCGCCGACGGCCTGACCCGACCGGACTACACGGTCCTGGAGCACGCGCGGGACCTGGTCGGCGCGGCGCGGTGGAACGCGGCACCGATGGTCCGCCGGCTGGTCAACCCGCGCCGGTCCCGGGGCGGGGACGAGGCGCCCCTGCCCGGCTGAGCCGGTCGACCGCGCCGAGGTGCCCGACCCGGGGCCGGCAGGCGTCGCGGGGCGGCTCAGCGGCGCAGGTCGACCGTGGTGACGACGCCCGTGGTGGGGTCGACGCTGCGGACCGCGGAGCCCGGGCGCAGCCGCCGGTCGGTTGCATACCGTCGGGTGAGCTCCTTCTCCGGGGCCTCGTCGCCGTCGTCCGCCGCGAGCAGCAGCGCGGCGATCTCGTCGGCGAGGGCGTGGTCCGCGCCCTCGATGCCGCCGGCCATGCCGCCGAAGTCGTCCCAGAGCAGCAGCTCGTCCTTCTGCCGGTGGGCGAGCTCGTGCAGGACGTAGTCGTAGATGAACCAGGCGCCGCGGATCGGCAGGTCGGGTTGGACACCGTAGACGTCGGGGTCGATCCTCCCGGCCCGGTACGCGGACCACACCCGCGCCGCGGAGTCGAAGAGCCCCGCCATCGGATCGATGTCGTAGCCGTCGAACCGCCGGTCAGCGGCGGGATCGAGTTCCGGGTCGGCCCAGACCCAGCGTTCGCCGTTCCAGTACTCCACCAGCACGTGGTCGTGGTGCCAGCCGGGGGTGAAGTAGGCGGCGAAGCCGACCCGGCTGCGGGCGGGTACGCCGTGCTGGCGCAGCGCCGCGACGGTGAGCAGCGTGTGGTCCCGGCAGCAGCCCGCGACCCGGTCGGCGGCGGGACGCGCGGCGGTGAGCGGCAGCGGGAAGCGGGACTGGTCCATGTCGAGGATCTGGTCCACCCAGCGGTGGTTCACCTCGGCCAGCCGGCTCGCGGGCAGCTCCACGCCGCCGGCGCGGTAGTGGACGATCACGTTCCGGGCGGTCGCCGCGACGGTGGCGATGGTGGCGGGCACGGCGTCCAGGAGCGCGGCGTGGCCACGGGGATCGCTGTACGGGGAGTGCGTCCGATAGTCGTCGATGTCCATGCGTCGAGTCTCGACTCTCCCACGGTGTCAGGGTCAACCCGGCGGTGCCGGAGTCGCGCTTGACTCTGACACCGGGTCAGGGACGAGCGTGGGGAGGCCATGTTCACCATCGGAGAATTCGCCGCACTCGGCCGGGTGTCGGTTCGGATGCTGCGGCACAAGCATTCACATACCCACTCCAGGTCGGCTGATGCGGCAGACCGGACACGGCGCCGGTCGGGACGCGACGTCCGATCGCCGCCAGCATCCGACGGCTGCCGCGGCCAGGCTGGTGGACATGACGAACACGCGTACCGGGTATCTGATCCAGCCGCTGCCGAACGAGGTGCTGGCCGAGGTGCGGCGTACCGGCCTCGACGCGGGCGGGCGTCCGGTGGAGCGGGCCACCGCCGAGGGAGGCGAGCCGCTGCGCTGCTGCCTGCGCGACGCCCTCGCCGGCGAGCCGCTGCTGCTGTTCGGGTACGCCCCGGAGCTGCCGGACGGGCCGTACCGGGAGCTGGGGCCGGTGTTCGCGCACGACGCCGACTGCCCCGGCCCGGACGACGCGTCCGGCTACCCGGCCGACTGGCGGGGACGGCCCCAGGTGCTCCGCGCGTACGACCGCCGGGGGCGCATCGTCGGTGGCCGGCTGCACGACGGCGACGATCCGGAGACCGTCGTCGCCGAGCTGCTCACCGACCCGGCGGTCGAGCGCCTGCACAGCCGCAACGTGGTGTACGGCTGCTTCATGTTCGCGATCGTGCGGGGCTGAGCGCCGCGCGGCCTGCCGCCCACCCGACGGGTGGGCGGCAGGCCGCCGTTGGTGTGCTCCGGCTCAGCCCGCCGGCGGGAACGGGTCGTCCTGGTAGGTGTGCTCGGTCTCGATCTTCCCGTCGGCGGTGTGCACCACCAGCTGGCTGGGCTGGTTGTCCCGCGCCACCTGGCGGCCCGCCTCGACGGCGGCGTGCTTGGTGTCGTGGGTGCCGACCGACCGGCCGCCGTGCTCCACCTTCCAGCCGTCGCCGTTCGGCACGACGTGGTATTCCTTCCGGCTCATCAGTCCGTCCCTTCCTCCGATGGACGGCAGGTACCCGGGCGGCGACCACGGGAAACGGGCCGGACCGTCGAGGGTGGACGCCGGCCGCGCCCGCAGGGGCACCCCGGGGGCGGCCGGCCCCGTGCGCTGATCGGATGGACATCCTTCGCTGCCTCTTCTAGCGTCGCGGCATGCGGAGGATACTGCTCGCCACCGGAGTCGCCCTGCTGCTGGCCGCGGCCGGCTGCGCCGAGAGCCGCCGGAGCGCGGCGCCGCCGGCACCCGGCACGCCGACCGCCTCCCGGCAGGACGCCGGCCAGGTCGAGCGGACCCTGGCCAGCCTCCGCCAGGTCGACGACCTGCCGCTGTACGAGATGACGTACGTGGGGGACTACGACCCGACCGTCGGTGTGGCCGGTAGCACCGAGGCCAGCCCGTTCGGCTGCTCGCTCTTCGCCGCCCTCGGCGACCGGGACCGGCCGGTCTTCGCCCGCAACTTCGACTGGGAGCCGAACCCGGCCCTGGTGCTGCGGACCGACCCGACGGACGGGTACGCCTCGATCTCCCTGGTGGACATCTCGTATCTCGGGGTGGGTGCCGACCCGGCCGGGGACCGCCGGCTGCTCAACGCGCCACTGCTGCCTTTCGACGGGATGAACGAGCGGGGCCTGGCGGTCGGGCTGGCGGCCGACGACGCGGCGACCGCCCGGCCGGTGCCGGGCCGCCCGACCGTGGGTTCGGTGCGCATCCTGCGGCTGGTGCTGGACCGGGCGGCCACGGTGGACGAGGCGGTCGCCGTGTTCGGCCGGTACAACCTGGACTTCGACGGCGGGCCGCCGCTGCACTACCTGCTGGCCGACGCGACGGGCGCCTCGGCGGTGGTGGAGTTCGTCGACGGCGAGCTGCGCGTCGACCGGCGGCGCGGACCCTGGCAGGCGTTGACCAACGTGCCGGCCGTCGGGGTGTCCGATCCGGACCTGCGCCGGGACCACCGGTACGGGGTGCTGGCCGAGGCGCTGGACGCCGCCGGCGGCGTGCTGGACGCGCCGGCCGCGCTGCGCCTGCTCGACGCGGTGCGGCAGGGGCACACCCGCTGGTCGGTGGTGTACGGGCTGCGCACCGGCGAGGTGCGGCTGGTGCCCACGGGTGGCGGGGAGCGCAGCTACCGGCTGCCGGTGCGCTGAACCGGGTCCGGCCCCGTGGCGGCGGCCGGACCCGGCGTGGCGGTCACCGGCCCAGGTAGCCCGTCTGGGTCTGCGCGTTCAGCTCGCGTAGGTGGGTGAAGTTCGCGGTCCACGTCCGCGGGTCCCGCAGCTCCAGCACGTCCAGGCCCTTCTGGATGTCGCTGGAGTAGATGTGCCCGTTGTACCAGTACGCCGACCAGGATCCGCCCAGGGTGAGCTGGGCGTCCGAGAGCGGCCCGCGCTCCCAGAAGCCGATCTCGACGGGGTGCCGGGAGTCGGTGAAGTCCCAGACCGAAACGCCGCCCTGGTACCAGGCCTGGACCATGATGTCCCGACCCAGCACGGGGATCAGCGAGCCGTTGTGCGCGACGCAGTTCTCGGTGTCGGCGTTGGCCCGGGGGATCTTGTAGTAGCTGCCGAAGAGCATCTTCCGGGTGTCGCCCCGGCCGGTGATGTCGTAGATGGCGTCCGCACCACGGTCCGGACCGGTGGCCTCGTTGCAGGTCGCCGCGCCGCCCCCGCCCAGCTCGTCGGTGAAGACCACCTTGGTGCCGGAGTTGTTGAACGTCGCCGAGTGCCAGAAGGCGAAGTTCTCCGTGTCCCGCACCCGGTCGAGTACCCGCGGCGCCTCCCGGTCGGAGATGTCCAGCAGGATGCCGTCACCCATGCAGGCGCCGGCGGCCAGGTCCTGCGCGGGGTACGCGGTGATGTCGTGGCAGCCGGTGGTGGCCGACTTCTCGCCCGGAATGCCCTCGTACCCGCCGTCGGGGAAGAGGTTGGGCGTGGCGACCACGGCCGCCGAGGTCGGCGTGTTCAGCGGCACCTTGACGATGGAGATCGAGTCGTGCGGCGGCTGGCAGTCCGGGAACTCGGCCCGCGGGCTGTACGACGAGACGTACAGGTAGACGGTCCGCGGGTCCTTGCCCGGCACCAGGGTGTGCGTGTGCGAGCCGCAGTCGGTCTCCACCGACTTGATGTACCGCGGGTTCCGCTTGTCGGTGATGTCGAAGATCTTGATGCCCTCCCAGGACTCCTTCACCGAGGCGGACTGCGGCGTGCTGGCGCAGGAGTCGTCGCTGCGCGAGGAGTCGGTGGAGAGGAACAGCAGGTTGCCGTGGACCGAGACGTCGTTCTGCGAGCCCGGGCAGAGCACCTGGGACACGATGGACGACGTGCTCGGGCGGGCGATGTCGTAGATGACGAAGCCGTTGTAGTTGCCGACGAAGGCGTACCGGCCCTGGAAGGCCATGTCGGTGCCGTACGACGAGGACGTGTCGAACGGTGCCTGCTTCGGCAGGCTGGCGACCTGCCGGATGTTCGGGCTGCTGGAGATCTCGTCGACGGCGAGGCCGGTGCCGTCCACCGTGGCCGCCGGCTCGGCGCTGAGCCGTGGCGTCTCCTGGGCGCTGCTGGGCGGGGCGGTGGCGACACCGGCGATCAGCAGGCCGGCGGCGGCCAGGCTGACGGTCCGGAGGGGTCGGGTTCGGGACGTGCGGGATCTGATCATCGGCGGCACCCTTCGAAAGGGGAGGATGATTGCTCACACCTTACCGAGTGATGACCTTCATCAATGTGATCTGCGTCACATCCGGGAACTTTCGTCTATGGGTACGATCGCTGCCACCTCGACCGGAGGGAGTGCCCTGTGACCAGCCGGCAGGCGCGGACGTGGGCCGCCGTCACACTGATCGCCGTACTCCTGCTGGTGCTCGGGGTGGCCCTCGCCCGGCGTGGCGAGCGCGCGCCGGAGCAGGCCCGACCGGCCGCGGGCGCGTCCGCCACCGTGACCGGCCCGCCGGTCATCGTGCCCGGCCGGCCGGGGGAACCGGCGGCACTCCGCGCGGGGCAGGAGGTCCGGGACCCGGCGCCACCCCGCTACAGCAGCCTTGACGTCTGGTTCGTCCAGATGATGATCCCGCACCACCAGCAGGCGTTGGAGATGGCGGCGCTCGCCCCGCAACGGGCCGCCGACCCCCGGGTACGCGCCGTCGCCGACCGGATCCGGGCCGCCCAGGGGCCGGAGATCGGCCTGCTGCGCGGCTGGCTCAGCGAGCGCGGCCTCCCGGCGGAGGTCCCCGGCCACGACCACGGCAGCATGCGCGGCATGCAGACCCCGGAGGCGATGCGGCGGCTCGCCGCCGCCCGCGGTGCGGACTTCGACCGGCTCTTCGTGACGATGATGACCGACCATCACCAGGGGGCCGTGGTGATGGCCACCGACCTGCTCAAGGTGGGCGCCGACCAGACCATGCAGGAGTTCGCCAACTCGGTCGCCACCGAACAGGCCGTCGAGATCGCCCGGATGCGCGAACTGCTCGCCTCCTGACCGGCCCGTCGCCCCCGGGCGGCGACGCGGCGCAACATCCACTCGGGATGGCGCAAACGGGGGTGTCCCAGTGCCCGGATGCCGCGGTGTGCCGCACCGCGAGTGGATCAACGGTCTGGTGAGCGGGCGCAGGGTCCGTCGTGGTCGGCCGGTAGGGGACAGCGGGCGCGGTCGGGCAGTCTGGCGTCGCACCAGACCCGGGTACGCACGAACTGGCGGTCCTCCTCGCTGAGCGTGGTCTCGCCGAAGTCGATCGCCGTGACGTGGCGCAGCGAGTCGCGCAGCGCCACGGCCAGGGCGGCGGCGTCGTCGAGCCGGGTCAGTGTAGTGGGCAGGTGGATGATCCATCGGGGCGCGCTCACCGCTGCCACCGGCTGTTCTGGGCGGGCGGAGGACCCTCGTGACACCGGGTGTGCCGGGACTGCCACTGGCGCAGCGCCTGCCGGATGCGTTCCGCCTCGGTGGTGGCGGTGCTCAGGTCGCGGCGCAGCCGGTCGAGTTCGTCGGCGGCGTGGACGAGCAGCGCATCGACCTGTTCGGTGTCGTAGCCGCGCCGGCGGATGTCGAACGCGGCGGTACGAAGCTGATGTGCGTGCAGGCGCTCGCCGGCCAGGTAGATCATCCGCGGGGTGCCGTCCGTTCGGCGACCAGGGCGGCGACCTGTCGGTCGGTGAGGCCGCGCCGGTCGAGGACCTGACGGCCCCAGCGGTGCAACCGGCAGGGGTGCGGGGCGCGGTCGTTGCGGCAGCGGAGGCCGTCCGGCCACTGCTCGGCGGCGTGGACGACGATCGCGGTCACCGCGAAGCCGACATCCTCGGCGGTCACGCGCGGCGGTAGGGGAAGCTCGCCGAGGACGGCGTCGATCGAGTTCATGACCCTCCCTGGTCGGTGGGAGCGGCGCCGAGGCGGGCGGGGGAGACCGGCACCCGCCCCGGGCCTGTCCGTGCTGGATCTTGGTGTGGCTGAGGTCGGAGCAGCGGGCGGCAGTGCCGCCGGACGCCGCTCCGAGAGAAGGCGCCGCAGTGCCTAGCTGGGCTCTCCTCGCGACGAACCTTACCGATAATACTGGTAAAGTCAACGTTGCTCTTGAAGTCCCTCCCGGCGGCGTGATCAGATGGGTGT